>CAYWYT010000205.1:0-5067 GCA_964462665.1 uncultured Woeseiaceae bacterium
TGTTTAATAACAGAGAACCGACGACTTTGTCGACGGCATTATGACGCCCAACATCTTCCATAACGGCTATCAGGTCGCCTTCAGGATTGAATGCGGCGGCTGCGTGCAAGCCGCCGGTCTTGTCGAACGTATGTTGCGCAGTTCGTAGCGCCTCAGGAATGCCCGTGAGAACGCTACGGCTAAAGGTTGCGGCCTGAGTTTCGAATGCCTCAGCGCCAGTAACTCGCAACGCGTCCAGCGAGGTCTTGCCACACACGCCGCAGCTCGATGTCGTATAGAAGTGTCTCTGCAGACGGCCAAGATCGACCTCAACATCTGCGGCGAGATCGACACGAATCACATTGTGGTTGCCCGAGTCAGGCGCCGGCGACCCGCACGTCTCGATAGACGCTATGTCAGCACTGCGTTTGATGATGGCTTCGGTGTACAGGAAGCCGGCTGCGAGCTCTTTGTCATTGCCTGGCGTGCGCATGGTTATCGAAATACTGCGCGTTGCCCGACCGTCTGGCAGCGAATAGCCGAGCCGAATTTCCAGCGGTTCTTCAACCGCCACACTATCGGCGACGGCTTCCTGAATACCGGCACGGACCTTGCTGATTTCGACAGCGACACTGCTGGAAGACATGATGGTTGAGCCTCGGGTTTCACCCCTGGAACGAGCCCGCAATTATATATTAATGCGACTCTGTATCAGGATAGATCATTGCATCATAAGTAATGGCATCCCGGACGTCAGATAGCTCAGCTGTTGGGTCTAATGCTACCTGTCCGTCCCGCAAGGACACGCCGAGCCGTGCCAGCAAAGGCCGTGCGTCAGGGAAGTCATTCGCATCGGCATAGCGTCGGTATAGATCCAGAAATAATGGCTGATCCAAGAGTTGATCGAGCTTGGCGAAAAGCTCCTTGCCGCTCCACGACGACGCGGATGGCAAACAGCATTGTTGTAACCGGCCGAGAACGGTGTCCAGAGACTCTTTGCCGTTTGACCGACGGCGCAACTCGACGTCGGCCATAAGCGCGATGGAGGCGCCACTCCAGTATATCTTCATGCGGGTATTGCGCATGCTCCCAGCCGCCGCAGCATTCGGTGACATGCCAGGCGCGGATTCGCGACCACGTTGCAGTCCGGCATAGATCTTTTGCCACGAGTATTCCGCGGACTGCTGCTTTGCACGCGCCATTAATACATTTTGGTAGTACTGCGCAAAGCCCTCCGATATCCAGCGTTGCTCCTGATCGACATACGGCAACATCAAGTGTGAAAACTCGTGCGTTGGCGTCCACTCTTTATAGAATTCACCGATCGGTCGGTTCTGATTGATCATCAGTTCTATAGTCTCGCCACCATCGCGAACCAAGCGGCCGAACGAGACGGCGCTGTCGCTGCGCGATGCTTGACCTCCGGTCGGAATTAGCAAGATGTTAGCGTTAGGGTTTGGAAATCTGCCGTAGGTCGCCGCTACATTTTCTGCGGTTGCGCGAACCCAGGGTATGAGCGGCTGCAAATCAGTCTGGTCGCGAGTGTCGAGCAGTACAACGCGTAGATCAGCACCTGCGACATGTTCGATGCTCTGCTGAAAAGACCCAAATACGGCGACCGCAGAGCCACTTTGCGGCGATGCCTTGAGTCGATAGTAAGTGCCTTCTGCATTCATCATTTTCCAGGGCACAAAAATCTGTCCGTCGCCTGCCAGTTTGAATGTCGCAAGAATCTCGTCCCTGCTTAGAAGCAGTGGTCGCCACATCCAAAGCGTCGGTGAAACGGCGATACTGCTGTCACTAAGAATGCCGGCAAATCTGTCGGTACGCGCGGCACGCCCTAATTCGACGCTATAGCGCAAACATCGGATTCCGGCCGCGGGTAAAACTAGGTTGCGCGAACGTGATTCGAGTTTCTCGCCGCTGTCGCAGTCGGTCGCATTGCGCAGGTAACTTCTCGCGTATCGTGAGCGCGCGGAGATGTTGTCAACGGAGCGATCGAAGCGCGCTTCAACTGTCATCGTTTCGTAGTCGGCATCGATCGCAATGGTATAGGTATGCGCTGCGGATACCGCCGTGCAGGCTAGCAGCAGCGACATACTGATGAGAAAAGGCATAAAGGTGGGAATGCGCTGATTGTTAATGATAATCGTTCTCAAAGGTGGTTGTTTTTTACCTGCGCATTTCCCGTTATGCTCTGGTTCAGGTAAGTGCATTACAATTTAGAATACCCCGTACCGGATATGTTCCGGACCGATTACAAAAAGATTTAGGAGATTCCATTGAGCAAGATTGCCCGTCGCCAGTTTATTCAGTTATCAGCCGTTGCTGCAGCCGGTGTTTTTATTCAACCCGGACGCGAAGCAAAAGCTCAGGATCTGCCACAGCTTGCCACGGACGATCCGATGGCATCTGCCATGAAATACACGCATGACGCGAGCACAGTCGATGCTGCCGCACGCGCTAATCCAGCCCCAGAGCAAAACTGCGCTAACTGCGCATTAATTCAGGGTGCAGATGGCGACGAATGGCGTCCGTGCCAGATTTTCCCTGGCAAAGCGGTTAACGCTAACGGTTGGTGTTCAGTCTGGGCGCCAAAAGCCTGATAAACCGCAAGGTCCAATATCGTGTTTGAGTCATTAGAGCCGGCTGCCGCCGATGCCATTCTTGGGCTGATCGGCGAGCACAGGGCGGATCCACGGCCTGAGAAAGTTGATCTGGGCGTTGGTGTATATCGCAATGAGGCTGGCGAAACGCCGGTCATGGACGTAGTCAAGAAGGCGGAACATCGCCTGCTTGGCACGCAGACGAGCAAGGCGTACATCGGTACCGCAGGCGACCCGGAATTCAACGCGGCGATGCAGGAGCTGGTGTTCGCCGATTCAGCAAGCGCCGAGCGCCTGTCGACGATTCAAACGCCGGGCGGCTCTGCATCCCTGCGTGTTGCCGCGGGCCTGTTGCTGCGCGCCAATCCAGATGCTGTCCTGTGGGTCAGTGATCCTACCTGGAACAATCACACGCCACTGCTGGGCGGTGCTGGCCTTAATCTGAAGACCTACCCGTACTACGACGCGGAGTCGAACTCGATTCGATTCGACGAAATGCTGGATGCATTGCGTGCTGCAGACAGCGGTGACGTCGTCTTGCTACACGCCTGCTGCCACAATCCGTCGGGTCTGGATCCCAGCGAAGAGCAATGGCGCGCAATCGCGGATGTCATCGTAGAGCGCAAACTAGTGCCGTTTGTTGACATGGCGTATCTGGGTTTCGCTCATGATCTGGAAACCGATGCGTTTTCCGTGCGGCATCTGGCGGGCAGGGTGCCAGAAATGCTGGTGTCGACGTCTTGTTCCAAGAACTTCGGCTTGTATCGTGACCGAGTTGGCACGCTGACCATGCTCGCGGTCGACGCCGACAGCCGCGCGATTGTCGAAAGTCAGGCAAATTCCTTCGTTCGAACGATGTATTCGGTGCCTCCCGATCACGGTGCCGCCGTAGTCAGCATCATTCTCAATGACGCGGAATTGCGAGCGCAATGGGTCGCTGAACTGGACGGAATGCGAGAGAGACTGAGTGGCATGGGAGCGTTGTTGCACGACGCTCTGAAAATAAAAGCGCCGGATCACGATTTTTCGCACCTGCTGCACTCGAACGGCATGTTCTGCTTTCTGGGTGTTACGCCGGAACAGGTTAATCGTCTGAAGAAAGACTTCGGCGTTTACATGGTGGGTTCAAGTCGAATCAACGTCGCCGGCATTACGCCCGGAAACGTCGATTATCTCGCCAGTTCAATCGCGGCAGTACTCTAAGCAGCACAGCTACTCGACAGTGGTTTGCCCGTCCCATTCGAGGCGACTGTACTGGTCGATTGACAATTTCTCCGCGACTCCGGCATTGAGCTCGAGAACATAGCGTACCGGTTCCAGTGCGGCGATCGACTTCAGTGATTGCGGTTCCGTGTCGTAGGCGATTGATGACACAGTGCCATCAGCGCGCACAAACAATATATCGAGCGGTATGAAGGTGTTTTTCATCCACATTGATAAGCGTGCGTCGTAGTCATACAGAAATAACATGCCTGTGGACTCGGGCAGACTGCGGACATGCATCAATCCGCGACTGCGTTGCGCGTCGGTCGCTGCGATATAGATATCCAGACGGTAGCAAGCGTGCTTGCTCGCGTGGATAACAAGTACGTCTTTGGTAAATGCTGCGTCCAGATCGTCCTGTGCTATTGCCAGGGCGGACCACAGCAGAGCAAGGATCGTAATGGCAATTTTCATGAAGAATTCCAATCGAGCTGGCCGCGAAACTTGAGGTCGCGAATAGTAATGTCCGAGTCGCCGTTAATTTCTGTCAGTGGCGCAACGCAGTACAGCGTGCCGCCGATCGAGAAATCAGCATCTGAGTCTCCGATACTTTCGAGCTCGACGATATCGGTCCAACAGATTTCATTGTCCCCGGTAGTGAAGAAGCGGCCCACACCTTCCTCAATCACAGTTACTTTGCTCTGATATTCGTTACCGGTTTCGCCACGGCGCAATTCTGGCAACGCGATAATAAAGGCGATCTTGTGCCCGCCATCGATATCGCCCGCAAAGCGCAGACGAGCCCCATCACCGCCCGGTCGCGGCATGCCTTCGCATTCAAAGCGGGTAGAGGTCCACTCGATCTTGCCTGGCAGGGCACCGAAAAGCTCGGTCGAGAGGTAGCCCTGATCGCCACAGGACGCCGGCGGCGCGGCCTCAGGGATAACGCTGGTAGCCGTGTCCACAGCCGTGTCCACAGCCGGTTGGCAGCCCGAAATGAGAAGCAACACGGCGACCGGCGCCGCGATTTTGATGAGAAATTTGCCGCAATCGGCGCAAATTCTATGAATTCCTTGCAATGTATCGACCTGAATGTTGTCGGAAGTGGAAGCATTATCACCGAAGTAGAGGCCGTATGAACAAAAAACATCGCGACCTGTTGGCCTGCACGCGCATCCTAATTAGAATGGCACGCCGTTTTTCCCACCGGAGTTATGAATGAGCGTAGTAGAACAAGTCCAGCGCCTCGAGGCACACGCGAGTGGATTGATTATTGGTC
>CAYWYT010000206.1:0-5034 GCA_964462665.1 uncultured Woeseiaceae bacterium
CCAAAGAGCACCGTACATCGATTCGCGACTTTTCGACGTGTGCTGCAGCAGTTTGCCGAACAGGAAACACGCGTATTTATTCTGGTTGAGGACGCGACTCGCATCGGATTTGATGCTTTGTCAGAACTGGAAGCCGTGACCGCGGCGGATGCAGGTGTATCCAACGGCGCCAATCTGATCTTACTCGGCGATGACAGCCTCAATGACTTGCTGCGTGAACCGAAGATGGCAAGGATCAAACAACGACTCCGATCTCGCCAAAAAATTTCTGCTCAGAGCCAGGGTGAGCTTCTCGGATATCTCAAACATGGTTTTCGGCTCGCCGGAAGAGAGTTTGATACGGTTTTTGTAGATGGTTGTGTGGAAACTCTGCACGGCTTGACTGATGGCCTCCCCCGCGTTGTTAACAACCTCGTTACAGCGACTTTGAGCGCCGCGGCCGAGAAAGGCCTGACTCAGGTTAGCGTCGAGCTGATCGAGCGCGTCGCCAATGAGGAGTTCAGCCTCACAGGTGACCACAACGTTAAGGAAATTCATGCAGCGATCGAGAGAGTCGCCGCTGCGGAAGCGATCGCGGTCCCCGAGCTAAAACCGGAGCCAGAGCCAGAGCCAGAAATTGCAATTGAAGAGCCGGCACCAGAACCGGAGCCAAAACCAGAACCCGAACCAGAGCCAGAGCCAGAGCCAGTACTAGAAATACCAGAGCCAGAGCCAGAACCAGAACCAGAACCGGAGCCAGAACCAAAACCGGTTGTAGCGGAAGTCGTTGTCGAAGAAGACGACGGGATTCCCGAACTGATTCAGGACACACTCCCGGATCTAAAGATCCTCGCACCCGAGTTATTGCCGGATGTGGAGATGGAAATCGCACCTGTACCAGAATTGGTAGCGGAACCCGAGCCAGAACCCGAGCCCGAACCCGAGCCCGAACCTGAGCCAGAACCGGTACACGAACCAACCGAACATGAATTGCCGATATTGACAGGTCTTTTTCCGCAAGTGCCAGAGGCCGAAACTGAGCCAGTACCAGTGCCAGTGCCAGTGCCAGTGCCAGAAATGATAAGCGCCGAGCCTGCCGAAGCTAGCGAAGACAGCGGCGAAGTTCCCGCCTGGGAACGAGACCCTACGCTTGCGCAATTGCGTCCTGATCTGGATGCTCTGGAACGAGCTATGGCCACGGCACAGGGCGACGATACAAGCACGGAAAATTCAGTGCTGGCACAAAATATAGCGGGTGCTGATAAACCAGCTCCGGCTCTGGAAGCAGAACCTGAAGAGGAAATTCCGGAAATTTTTCCCGAAATTACTTTGGACAAACAAATTCAGGAAAAAATTGCCGAAGCGACCGAAGCTCTTAAAAACACCCAGATTGATGCTACTGCTGACTTAAATGATGAGTCGGAAGTGTCGAATGACAGTGAAATGGACGTACCAGCTGCGGTAGCCGCGGAGCCGCCGGTACTCGCCGTACCAGAAATCGTGCCTTCTATATCTCTTCCCGAAGCTTCTTCAAAAGCTGCGGCAAAGGCTGACCATGAACTGGAAAAAATCGCCTCTGACCTTGCGAAAGCAAGGACCATTGAAGATGTCGACGACCAATTAGCAGAAACTTTGTTTGGTGAAGAGTTCAGCATGATCGCCGCACAAGTCGCCGCTAACGCGCCATCAATAGCAATGGAGACAGAAGTTGCTACAGGAACTCCGGCCGGCGAAACAATGGGATCGGCTGCGCTAAGTCTGGAAAAGCAAGAACCGGTAGAAGAGCCTGTCGAATCTCAACCAGACTCTTTTGACACATCCGCATCGCAACGCTTGCAGGTTCTACGTGACCTGAATCATGTCGCACCACCGACTGGGGCTCCGCCAAATCCAGAAACGTCTGAGTCGATAGTGATGTCTGGTGGTGGTGTTGAACTTCCACCAGCGGCAAAAGGTGAGTCGGTCGATTCTATCGAGGACCAGATCAATGTTTCGATGACGCAGACACTAAAGGCGCTCAACATCAATCACGTTCCGCCCATCAGTCACGACGACGACTATGATGATGACGACGATGACGACGACGAAGAGAAGACAGGCTTCTTCAGCCGCTTCCGACGCAAGTAAGCTATTTACTGATCGTTGATCGACCTATCGATGAAACGATCGATTTCGGCGTCGAGCATCGAAAGTGGTAACTCTCCGTTACCAAGCACGGCGTCATGAAACGTCCGCAAATCAAATGCATCGCCCAACCCAGCTTCCGCGCGTCGCCGCAGCTCCCAAATTTTGAGCTCACCGAGTTTGTACGACAGCGCCTGACCCGGCCATGAAATGTAACGATCAATTTCTGCCCTGGCATTGGCTGCACTAAGAGCGGTGTTGTTCATCAGATAGTCGATCGCCTGTTGGCGTGTCCACTCTTGTGAATGGATGCCCGTATCGATGACCAGGCGACACGCACGCCACATCTCATAGCTAAGTCGACCAAAGTGTTCATACGGCGTTTTATAGACGCCCATCTCCACGCCCAACTTCTCAGAATACAGTCCCCACCCTTCACCAAAGGCACTAAAACCCAATGTGCGGCGAAACGCGGGAACATCTTCGAGCTCGAGTGCGAGTGCGTTCGAATGATGATGGCCAGGCACTGCCTCGTGCAACGTCAATGCCGGAATCTCGTACAAGGGACGCTGATCTAGCGCGTAGGTATTGACCCAGAAGGCGCCACCATTTTTCGCACTGAGAGGAGCTCCATAGTAAGCGCCCGTCGTATAGTTCGGTGCGATCTCGTCGGGCACCGGAACGATGCCATAGCTCTGCCGTGGTAATTTGCCAAAGTAGCCAGGCATCAAATAGTCGATTTGCTTTGCGGTGTACGCAACCTTTTGCAGCAATTCTTCTTTGGAGGTTGCATAAAACTGTGGATCGCTCAGCAAGAATTTCGTAAATGCCGCGAAGTCACCATCAAACTCCAGCTCTTCGATGATCGCGTCCATGTCTTCGCGGATGCGCGCCACCTCTGCAAGGCCTGTCGCATGAATTTCATCGGCTGATGTGTCGGTGAGTGTCGTATAGCGTCGAATCTGAAATGCGTAATACGCCTCGCCATTGGGAAGTTGCTCGGCACCCAGAGTCTGCGACGCTTGATACTCATCGGACAGGAACTCCGCAAGGTTAGCGAATGCAGGAATTACATCTGCTTCGATTACACTTATGGCTTCGCCGCGCAGTCGTTCCTGTTCGGCTGCGGACAAATGCGTGCTCATCTTCTCGAAGGGCTCGAAGAAACTGCTGTCTTGCGCAGCGTCCTTTACCTGTGCCGCAATTGTCGGCAACACACCATCCACGACTATTTGCGACAGCACGAATCCGTCATTAGCGCCCTTACGCATATTTTCAATGTTCTCTGCGAAATAGCGCGGGACCTCACTCATTCTGGTGATGTAGTCCTCATAGTCCTGTACGCGTTGCATCGAAACGCCACTGCTAGCCGTCAGCGCTCGCATGAAGAAGCCGGTAAATGTATTGAACGGAATTCGTGACAGACCTAGCTCACTCGCCTGAACAGAGTCCTCGAGAACCCAAGTAAGTAGTTCCGCATTGACCCTCCCCTTGTCCGACAACACATCGAGATCGAGATCTCGGGCACGGCCCAGGAAACCCCTGTTGGCGTCTAGCTGACGTGATTGAGCCCTCTGTGTTACTGAAGGCAACAGATCGTTAAAGTCGTTGATGCCGACGCGTGTCGCCGATATCGGGTCCGCTGCGAGATAAGCGTCCCAGTAATCCGCGATGATGTTGTTCAACGCTACATCTGCAGCTCTGACGTCTTCTGCGATGGCCGTGTTGGCGCTCATAGAAAACAAGACGACCAAACCTAATCGAAACAACTTCATATTGCTTGCCCAGATGCGGCTAACGACTAGTCCTCTTCCGCAGCCAGTGATTCCAGACGCACTGCTTCGAATTCGTCACCTTCATTCCAGCTCGGCATTTCGTCGGCATTAGCGATCGCAAGCCCCGTCCAGAAGCCAATCGTCGCATCATCGATCATGCCGCTGAAGTTCCAGTTCGGATCGTATTCATCCGACGGCTGGTGGTAGTGATTGGTCGTAAAGTCTTCAACAACTTGTCGGCCCCATTCAGGTGGCCGGTCGATAAAGTCCGTTCCAGGCTCAAGATAAACCGCCGGTACGCCGATTTTTGCAAAACTGAATTGGTCAGAACGATAGAAGTATCCGCGATCAGAAAACTGATCAGGCTTTACTACCCTGCCTTGCTCGGCTGCGTACTTAATGACAAGTTCATCGATCGAAGTTTTGCCGAATCCGACATAAACAATGTCGTTGGTCGGCCCGTGTAAATTGCCACCGTCATAGTTCAGGTTCGCGGCAATCTTGCCGGGACTAACAGTTGGATTTGCTGCGTACCATTTAGAGCCGAGCAAGCCCTGCTCTTCTGCACCAACTAACAGGAACATTATTGAACGCCGCGGTGCTTCCGGCAACGCTTTGAACGCCTGTGCCATCGCCAATACCTGGCCAACACCAGACGCATTATCCATCGCACCATTGTAGATCGTGTCGCCTTCTGCGTTTGGAACGCCAATGCCAAGGTGATCGTGATGTGCTGTATAGATAACGTATTCGTCTTTTAATACCGGATCGCTGCCCGGCAGAACACCCAACAGGTTCGCTGTTGTCACACTCTCAATTTCGACATCGAGTGCGATAGACGTAGTTAAACCAAGTGGCACCGCTTGAAAGTCGCTGTTGTAAGCAGCTTCGCGTAGCGCATCCAGATCCATGCCTGCCGCGGCAACAAGTTCCTTAACCGCGTCTTCGGTCATAAAAGAACTGAACTGACTACGCGCCTCATCACCAACCGGTAACTCCATCTGCGGACCGATATTCGACGTCTGTAATACCTGGTAGGGGTATCCCGCCGATGGAATCGTGTGAATTATAATTACGCCTGCTGCACCGTTCTTGGCAGCGGTCAGAAACTTGTAGTCCCAGCGTCCGTACCAAAGCCGGGTTTCACCGGCGAACA
>CAYWYT010000207.1:0-5033 GCA_964462665.1 uncultured Woeseiaceae bacterium
TTAAACGAATCGCATCAGCACAAGCGATAACCGAGTCAAAGTCCGATAACTCCAACTGCAGAGGCGTGGTCTTGCCGGCAACTTCCCCACAGGCCGCAGTTGCGCTCTCGAGCGACCTGCTAGTACCAACGACCCAGGCTCCATGGCTCGCTAGCGCGCGCATGCTTTCAAAACCGATACCTGAAGTGCAGCCGGTAACTACCACCAGCTTGCCGTCAAGATTGATTCCCTCAAGCACCTCGTCCGCCGTGGAGTTTTTGTCGAAGGAACTACGCGGAACACCCTTAGTCGGACTTTTCTCCGCGGCCGCGCAAGCTGACAAATGCACGCCCATCGCCGCCGCCCCGGCCATCCCTATAAACCTGCGTCGATCCATGCTCATGAACTCCGTCCCGTCACTTGAAGAGGTCCTCCGCCGCAGATCGTGCTCCATCCTCTTCATCTTTTCTATCGGCATCGAATGCGTTTTCACTGGGCTTGAACCAGTCGCAGAAATTTAGCCGGTCTTTCTCTCGTACTTCCTCCGCGCCGTCTTCGCGACATTGCCGCGGCACTCTGGCATCGAAGTAGATGCACATCTTACAAACATGCACATAATTGTGGCACTCGGGGCACTCATCCTGTCGCGATAGCGGCAATGACAGCGACGCGAGTGACGTACCGCAGCGATAACAAGAAATACTGTGTGACATCAGGAATACCACCAAATTGGGAATGAGCATTATATCGCGTCACGGGCGATAACTTTACCCGCTGTCCGCCACGGTATAAGGTGCGCGGCAAGTAACCAGTTGTGTCATTTATGCGCTCCAGTCGAGTCTCCCCAGTCGTCATCGCCGCGGCGCTCAGCGCCTGCGCGCTAGAGCCCGAGTCGCTAAATAGCGAACGGATCAAAGAGCGTTTCGGCAGTTATGGCATCGAAGTCCTGTCGCACGAATCCGGCGTCCGTCGCTCCAGCCTTTACAGCATCGATGCTGATACCAAAGTTTGCCGCACCTATGCAGTTGTGCGTTTTGTCGATGAATCCACACCCAGAGTTGCCGAGGCACATGCCGATATTCTGGCAGGACGCTCCATTGGCGCTACTTTCAAGTCAAGCGGCTGGCACATTGGAAAGGTAACTTTGCATGTTGGCAACATTTCGTTGGATGGGTCGGACCACGTCATTGGCGATCTAATGCAGATTAACGGACCAGCTGAGCTCGGTGTACACGCATATCAACTGGTGCTCGAGAAGGACTCACAAACAATCGATTACGCCACGATCGTTGAGACCCACCATCCCGATTACCTGTCACTCCCTGAGCTCGAAAAATTGTACGGCAAAAGCATCGAGACGCGATTGAATGACGAAGAGCTGCACAAGCTCTCGACGTTGATTATGGACATAGATTAGACTCCACACTCCTGCTAGCGATAAGCAATAGGGATAGAGCGATGAATGCACTCAAGAAAATTCGATTTGCGATAACGGTTACGGCACTTCTATTGGTTGGCACAGCAGTCGCTCAGGACAGCCGCGACGATGAAACCGATGTGTGGATTGCTGTTGAAGCACAGTGGGACGCGAATGAAAACGGCGACAAGAAATGGATAGAGACCATGTTGACGGACAGCTTTTACGGCTGGGGCAAAGGTACGCCGGCGCCACGTTCCAAAGCATCGACTCGTAAGTGGGATCGGTTTAACAGCGAACAAGGCCAAATCGTAGCTTACGAATTGTATCCGCTGGAAATTGTTGTCGAGGGCGATACCGCTATCGTGCACTACCTTTACAGCAGTGCCTATGAAGACAAGAAAGGCGAAGTTAAAACCAGTCACGGCCGCTACACCGACATTCTGGTCAGAACGGAAGATGGCTGGAAGTTTATCGGCTGGCACGGCGGCGACGACTAGATCGCTGCATCACGATTTGATTAAGCGTTGGTTCAGCTTGACTACGCTAATCTGAACTCCGAATCAGCAAATCCGTCGCATGTGCGCGGATTCGGAGGCAGATATGAGCATGGAATCTCTCAAGAAATACGCCACTTTGGCCTGGTTGCCGGCACTTATCGTGATCTGGCCTGGTTTTACGATTGCGCAAGTTGCAGCCGTGGAAACGAGTGCCGAGGAAATTCCGTTGTTGTCGACCTCCGATCTGGAGGTATTGGTCGGCCCGATCGCACTTTATCCGGATGACTTGCTGGCGATCGTTTTGCCAGCTTCGACCTATCCACTGCAGCTGGTTCAAGCTGAAAGATTCTTACAGGACCTTAAGAACGACCCGGAGCTAGAGCCAAACGAGTCCTGGGACGATTCGATTGTCGCTTTGATCAACTATCCAGAAGCCGTTGAGTTGTTGACCAAGGATCTCGACAAGACATGGCGTCTCGGCGAAGCCGTCGTAGCGCAACAAGCGGACGTTATCGCTGCGATTGAGTCTTTTCGTGACCAAGCCTACGCAGCAGGAAACCTGCAAAGCGATACGCACCAGACCGTGTCGCAAAACGATGGAATCATAGAAATAATACCGGTCGAAGATGATGTGATCTACGTGCCCTACTACGAGCCCGAGCGCGTCGTTGTATATCAGCCGACTCCGGCCTATTACTACTACCCGCGAGCGTATCCCGTTTACTACTACCCATACGCTTACGGACATTCGTTCAATAGCGGATTCTTTTGGGGCGTTACCACGGCGTTTACTGTTGGCTGGCTTAGCGACAGCCTGCACGTCTATCACCACAGCTATCACGGCCACCCGTATTACGGCTATTCGTACGGCCATAACTATTGGTACCGTCAGCCCAGCATTTATGCGCACAACAACTATTACTACAATAGTCATAACAACTATAACTCGGGCAATCGTTACGGCCGCGGTGACTACTGGCGTCCGCATTCTGGCAGCACCGTAAGCTCACACGATCAACGCGTGACACGTAGCAGACACTACTCAGGAACCAGATCAGGTCCGGGAGCAGACGATTACAGGTCCGAGGAGTCTGAAGAGTTGCGCTCGTATGCGAGTCGTCAATCTGGCAACGCTTCGCAGGACGTCAAGTTTCGGCAACGGAGCTCAACAATTTCCAATCAATCGAGCTCGATCAAGCCGACGCAAGCGCGCACATCGCAGTCTCGCGCGAATCAATCACGCACCAGCAAATCGCCTTCGAGGGATTCCGTTTCGCGCTCAGCCGTAGCGAAACAGGAAGGACCGGATATCAAGTTTCGTAAGCGCTCGACGAGTGCGCCACAACAACTTGCTTACAACAAGCCGAGCCAAGCATCGCGATCGAGTCAGCCTTCTCGGTCGAGCCAAGCAACTCGCTCCAGCCAGCCTTCGAAGTCGACTCAGCCTTCGCGGTCAAGCCAGCCGTCTCGGTCCAGCCAGCCTTCGAAGTCGACTCAGCCTTCGAGGTCAAGCCAGCCGTCGCGATCCAGCCAGTCGCAAAAATCTCAGTCCAGCAAATCTGGCAGTTCCGGTTCGAACAAGGTTGCCAACACATCCGCTGGCAGGAGTGAAAAACGATCGAGCAACCGCCGCTAGGCCCGCAGCGAATCAGTCCGCGCCGGAGTCCGTTTGACTATCCGACTCCGGCTGCTTGTCGATTTTGTCAGACGACATTTCCCAGGCGATGTAAGCAATGCACCCTGCGGTAAACAGGGCGAGAGCCACTAGAATGAAGGGCAAGAGTGTGCGCATGCCGCAGATAGTACCACCGCAAGACGCTGTCACTCTTCGGTAGTCGGTGCCTTTTTCGGCAATCGCCCAGACTTGCGCAGAGCCTCACGCAAGACGAATTCGATCTGCGCGTTGAGACTGCGCAGATCGTCGTTCGCCCAGCGCTGCACCGCTGCCAGCGTCTTCTCATCAATTCGCAATGCGAACGCCTTACGTGCTGCCATTGGCTAAGTCCTGTACCTGAGTCTCTGTGCGCTGCTTATCAGTTGTACAGCGAGCCAGCATTCACGACGGGCTTGGCGGACTCTTCTCCGCAAAGCACCACTAGCAAATTGCTGACCATCGTTGCTTTGCGCTCTTCATCAAGCTCCACGATGTTGCCTTTCTTTAATTCCTCCAACGCCATCTGGACCATGCCTACGGCGCCCGCAACCAGCTGTTTGCGCGCAGCGATGATCGCCGATGCCTGCTGACGCCTGAGCATCGCATTCGCAATTTCTGGCGCGTACGCGAGGTGGCTAATGCGCGCTTCAATTACCGTGACGCCTGCAGTTTCCAGTCGGTCCTGAATTTCTTCGCGCAAGGCCTGTGCAATTTCGCCCGGGTGACTGCGCAGTGCAACGCCCTCGCCTTCGTGCGGCTCATAGGGAAACGTCGTCGAAAGATTCCGTAACGCCGATTCACTTTGGATCTGTACAAACTCTTCAAAGTCATCAACTTCGAAGAGCGCCTCCGCCGTATCAAAAACTTTCCACACTACGACAGCCGCTATTTCGATCGGACTACCGCGCGAATCGTTGACCTTCAGCATGCCACTTTCAAAATTTCGCACTCGGGTAGAAACCGCCGTTTTCGCATAGAACGGATTCGCCCACTTCAATCCAGATTCATGCACTGTGCCGGCGTACTTACCGAATAACTGCAGCACCTTCGCCTCGTTTGGATGGACCATGAAAAAACCTGCCCAAAAAATCACGATTATTATCGACGCAACCGCCGAACCGATAATTCCACTAATAAATATGACAACCGCGGACTGATATATCGCGTAAGCAAAACCGATCTGAGCGACAGCCAGGACCGCGAGCATTAAATATCCTGACTGCACTGATTTTTTGTTTTCCTGGATCATATTCCTCTCCTTTGCATTTCGTATCATTTCGATATCATTTTGATATCATCTTAACCAAATGTCAACGCAGCAGGCTTAGCCCGCTGCATTTATTGACCTACAGAAGAGAAATTGGCGGTGAAAAACTGCTTATGTTAAATCAAACATCAACCTTGCCAAGGACGATCGCGAGCAGAGTAACGGCAATCAAGGCGGTCGCAGCAACGCCAATAAACATACAAATCATGAAAATCG
>CAYWYT010000208.1:0-5012 GCA_964462665.1 uncultured Woeseiaceae bacterium
ATTTGAAACAATTCGAATGGGACAACATCAAGCCACAGGTTGATCACATCATTTTCCCCGACGGCAAGCGCATTATCCTGCTCGCGGAAGGTCGCCTCGTAAATCTGGGTTGTGCAACAGGACATCCTAGCTTCGTCATGTCGGCCTCCTTCACCAACCAGGTGCTCGCACAAATCGAGCTTTGGCAAAATGGTGACAACTACGGGAATGAAGTCTACGTCCTGCCGAAACACCTGGATGAGAAGGTGGCTCGGCTGCACCTCGGTCGCATCGGTGCAAACCTGACCGAGTTGACCGACGAGCAAGCCGACTACATCGGTGTGGAAAAAGCAGGGCCGTTCAAACCAGATCACTACCGGTACTAGAATTGCTGCGGGTTCTGCATCTGACGGACCCACATCTGTTCGCCGCCAGAGACGGCAGCTTGCGCGGCACTGTGACACTTAGCTCTTTGTCAGCAGTGCTCGCGCATTATCAGGACAGCGACTGGCAAGCCGACATAGCGGTCGTCACGGGCGATTTGATTCAAGACGACAGTGCGGGCGCGTACGAGCATTTTCGCAGCATGCTCGGGGAGCTCGGGATTCCCGTCCATTGTGTTCCGGGAAACCACGATATTCGGGCGTTGATGCAGACTGCGTTGCAGGCCCCGCCGTTTCATTATTGTCAGACCGTTGAGCTGCAAGACTGGCTCATCATCGGTATTGATAGTTGTGTCGATGAGCATGCCGGCGGCTCCGTAAGCGACGCAGAACTCGATCGAATTGACCAGGCCATCGCGGCATCGGATGCGCCAAATGTCATGGTTTGCCTGCATCACCCGCCGGTCACGATGGGCAGCAAGTGGCTGGACTCGGTAGGCCTGGACAACGGCGACGAGACACTGCGACGATTGTCGGCATCCGGCAGAGTCAGGCTGGCTGTTTTTGGTCACGTTCACCAAAACTATGACGCTTATCATGCGGGCATTCGAATTATTGCAACGCCCTCGACATGTAGCCAGTTTGCAGCGGGCAGCGACGAGTTCGCCATCGACGACAGTCCGCCCGCGTATCGGCGCGTACAATTGAACGCGGACGGTACGCATAGCAATGAACTCATTTGGGTCCCGAGCACCTAGAAGAGCAACAGACAAAAAAATAAACGTAGGAATATTTGAATGAGCCTTTTTTCTGAAGCCAAGCAAGTTATTGCTGGTGGCGTTAACTCTCCGGTGCGCGCATTTTCGGGTGTCGGCGGCGAACCAATATTTCTCGCCAATGCACATGGCGCCTGGGTCGAGAGCGAAGCCGGCAAACGCTACATTGATTACGTTGGATCATGGGGGCCGATGATTCTCGGTCATGCCCACCCGGCGGTTATTGATGCCGTCGTCTCTACCGCACAACGCGGTCTTAGTTTCGGCGCACCCTGCATACTCGAAACACAGCTGGCCGAAAAAATTCGCGCCCTGATGCCATCGATGCAACGACTGCGCATGGTGAGTTCGGGAACCGAAGCTACGATGAGCGCTATTCGATTGGCGCGTGGCCACACTGGGCGCGACAAAATCATTAAATTCGAAGGCTGTTACCACGGCCATTCGGACTCGTTGCTGATCAAGGCTGGTTCGGGCGCTTTAACGCTCGGCGTACCAAGCTCCCCCGGGGTGCCGGCCGGTCTCGCCGAGCATACCGTGACGCTGTCCTACAACGACATCGATGCCGTCAGGTCGGCCTTCGCAGAATTGGGCAGTGAAATCGCCTGCGTTATTGTAGAGCCGATTGCCGGCAACATGAATATGGTGCCGCCAGTGCCGGGCTTTCTGGAGGCGCTACGTGAAGAATGCACGAAGGCCGGCTCAATCCTGATTCTCGATGAAGTGATGACCGGATTTCGGGTCGCGAAAGGCGGCGCACAAGCAATGTTCGGCATCGAGCCGGACCTCACTACACTAGGCAAGATCGTCGGTGGCGGCATGCCGGCGGCGGCGTTTGGCGGCAGGGCTGACATCATGGCCAGCATTGCGCCGGAAGGCCCTGTTTATCAGGCGGGTACGCTTTCCGGAAATCCTGTAGCAATGGCGGCCGGCCTGGCCACTTTGGAATTGATCGATGAGCCGGGGTTTTATGCGGCCCTGACCGAACGAACACAGCAACTTACGACCGGCCTCGCCGCGGTTGCCGAAGACGCTGGTGTCGCACTCGCGATCGAATGTGCGGGCGGCATGTTTGGCTTCGTCTTTACGGATACAGGCCCGGTTCGAAGTTTTGCGCAGGTTGCAAAAGCGGACACGAATCGATTCAAGAAATTCTTTCACGGCATGTTGGACGAAGGCATCTATTTCGCGCCGTCTGCGTTCGAAGCTGCATTTGTTTCGGCTGCGCATGGTGACGACGAGATCAACAAGACACTCGAAGCAGCATGCAAGGTTCTCGCCACGCTGTAGTTAAATCTAGCTGCGCCCTGCGTCCAGCAATTCACGGACGATGCGCAAGCGTTCCATCGGGTCACTTTGTTCGAGGCAGCGTTGTTTTTCTTCCAGGTCGATCGGGAGTATTTCGACGAATCGTGAAGTGACCCAACTGGCATCATCGAAGTGCTTGTCCAGTGACTCGTACAGGCGCCCCAGGTCCTCCAGGACTCCAGCAAGAATCGACGCCATTTCCTGATGCTCATCCGGCAGTGGCAGATTCGCCTCGTTCGGCAGAAGTTGTACGTCGCCGATGACCATCCCATCGTCCTGGCGAGTCGTCGAGAGCAGTCGAAAACGCTCTTCACCAATGGCGGTAATGCCCAGCAAGCCGTCGCTACCCTGATACCAATCGCTAATACGCGCCAGTGTTCCAATGTTGTGCGTTGTGGCAGAGCCGGCTTCCTGGCCTTCGCGAATCAGGAGCACACCGAATGGCGAATCGTTGCGCATGCAGTGACTCACCATACTGAGATAACGCGGCTCGAAAATACGCAGCGGCAACGGACCGCCGGGAAACAAGACGGTGTTTAGTGGAAACAGGGGTACTTGCACGGCCTTCCTTCGTAGCTAACACCTTAAATAACGATTAATACTAAGTATAGACGCGTGGCAGCAATTAACGCCTGCGCGTACGTTGCAGAACCGCCGTAAGCGTCTGGCGCGCTGCGCCGAAACCCCCATTGCTCATGAATACAACTTGATCGCCGGAGGAGACTTTGGTGGACATATCAGTGACGAGCCGATCGTAGTCAGAGAACATGCGCAGCTTATCGCCCAGAGCAGCCAGCGAATTCTCAAAATCACTGTCCATGCCGTCCGGCCTGTACATCCAGATTACGTCCGCCGCGGCGAGAGATTCTGCGAGCTCAGCATTGTGAACACCGAGCTTCATGGTATTAGAACGTGGCTCGATGGCCACGATGACGCGTTGCCCGGGATAGCGCCGCTTCACGCCTGCTATCGCGCGCCGAATAGCCGTTGGGTGGTGCGCGAAGTCATCATAGATAGCGATGTCACCGACCGTCGCAGTGCGTTCCATGCGGCGTTTTACGCCATCGAATCGCGACATCGCGTCCAGCGCTTGCTGCAAGGAAACACCTGCCGATTGCGCTGCGGCGATGGCAGCTACTGCATTCTCGAGGTTATAGCATCCACCCAGCTTCCAACGCGACTCTCCGGACTCACCCTGTGGATTGGATACTTGAATTCGCCTTTCGCTTGCGTCCGCGAATCTGCCAGTCCAGCCAGCCTCACCCTCGCTCGCGAAAGTCTCAACGGGCGTCCAGCAGCCTGCATCAATCACCTTGGGCAGGTTTTTGTCAACCGCGTTCGTGATGACCCGACCGCTGCCAGGCACCGTTCGCAGCAACTGGTGAAACTGCCAAATAATTGCATCGAGGTCGGCATAGATATCCGCATGGTCATACTCGAGATTATTCAACACCAGGGTTTTGGGGCCGTAGTGAACAAACTTCGCTCGCTTGTCGAAAAACGCCGTGTCGTACTCGTCGGCCTCCACGACGAAATATTTCGAATCACCAAAACTTGCCGAAACACCAAAATTGGCGGGAATCCCACCGATGAGAAAGCCGGGCGCATGGCCCGCGTCCTGCAGAATCCACGCGAGCATGCTCGCAGTCGTCGTTTTTCCATGCGTGCCAGCAACCGCGAGGACGTGCCGACCCTGCAGCACGTTTTCCGCCAGCCAGCGCGGTCCCGAGGTATAGGGAATACCGCGATCCAACATCGCTTCTACAACCTCAACGCCACGACTCATGACATTTCCCACGACGATGCAATCCGGCGCGACGTCGAGTTGTGCCGCATCAAATCCTTCGTGAATTTCCACGCCGAGCTCGCGTAACTGGGTGCTCATCGGCGGATAAACATTGCCGTCACAACCGGTCACACGAAACCCGGCAGCCCTCGCCAGCGCGGCAACGCCGCCCATAAATGTTCCGCAAATTCCGAGTATGTGTATGTGCATGGAGTCTCTCAGGGTCCGATGGGTATCGACAGTTCAAACGCAATTTGCATGATTGTAACGATCAACGCGACTGCTAGTCCTGCATACCAGTGCCGTTCAATAGCGCTGGCGATAATATGGCCTTTCACCGATATCGACCACAGGATTGTCGCAATTACGACGATGCGCATGAAGCCAACGCCGAGAAACGGCATTAACAAGGTATTCGCAGCTAAATAGGCAACGCGCATCAGGGCCGACACGCCAATAATCGCTGTTATGGTCTGCAGCAGATGCGAATGCTTCCCGGCAAGCACAACGACCACGGTATACATACAGATAGCCAAGAAAGCGCTGAAGAATTCGATAACAAAGATTTGCTCGTTACTGCCGCTGATCAGGGCCAGGGTCGCTAGCCGAGCAAACACCCACAAGAGAATTGCCATGAGCAGCATGACGACAGACCGTGGAATATGCTCCGGCCCCTTACGCAGCAAAGCGATGTCGAACAGTGTTTTAAGAAATGGCAGCAACGGCACAACGCTTAAGAATCGATAGCCACAATCATCGCATGTTAGTCTTCCGATCCGA
>CAYWYT010000209.1:0-5011 GCA_964462665.1 uncultured Woeseiaceae bacterium
ACTAGCGCCCCTTTTCTGTAGCCAACCCCCCGGTCGTCGTCGACCTGCAGATACATGAGCAATTCCCTCAAGGAAAAGTACGCTTCTACGCCCTTGTTTGGTGGCAACGCTAATGCGGTTGAGGCCTTGTATGAGAGCTACTTAAGCGACCCCAATTCGGTTGCAGCCGAATGGCGAGACTATTTCAAGACGCTCGGCGCGGACGAGACGGAAGTTGTGCATTCGGTAATTCGTGATGAGTTACTCAAGGGCGCCACTAGCCGGCGACGAGTGCGAGGGAGTTCCGCAAGCTCCGCATCGCAGACAGCATCTTCCGGGGAAAAGCAGGCTGCTGTCTCCAGGCTCATTCAGGTTTACAGCCTGCGTGGTCATCAAATAGCCGACATCGATCCATTGGGTCTGATGGAGCGGCCGGTTCCCGGTGTGCTGAAGCTCGACTATCTTGGATTGACTGACGCCGACATGGACACCGAGTTTTACACAGGTGGCCTGGCGGGAATGGACAACGCGCGTATGAAATTGCGCGATATTCTCGATCTGTTGCGTTCGATTTATTGCGGCACTATTGGCGCTGAATTCGCGCATATTTCTAGGGCCCGCGAACGCTTGTGGCTGCGCAAGAGATTTGAGCGCGGTGCGGCTGTAAATACGCTGTCCTCTGAGGAGCAGTTGTCTCTACTGGATCACCTGACCAGTGCCGAGGGTATCGAGCGCTATCTGCACACGCGCTATGTCGGACAAAAGCGCTTTTCTCTGGAAGGCGGCGAAAGTCTGGTGCCGTTACTTGACGATCTGATTCAGCAGGGCGGAGCCACCGGTATTCGGGAAATTGTTATCGGCATGGCGCATCGCGGCAGAATAAATGTGCTGGTCAATATCCTGGGCAAGTCGCCAGAAGAACTTTTCGAAGAATTTGAAGGCAACTACGACCTCGACGAAATGCAGGGGTCTGGCGACGTTAAGTACCACAAGGGATTTTCCGCCGACATGAAGACTGCCGGCGGCAACGTACACATCGTGCTGGCATTCAACCCGTCGCACCTTGAGATTGTTAATCCGGTGGTTGAAGGATCCGTGCGGGCGCGACAACAACGTCGTAACGATATCGAACGACAGGAAGTGCTACCGCTTCTGGTGCACGGCGATGCAGCATTTGCCGGACAGGGCGTTGTGACCGAGACGTTTCAAATGTCACAGACGAACGGCTTCCGAACAGGTGGCACGGTGCACATCGTCATCAACAATCAGATCGGCTTTACGACGAGTCGACCATCTGATTCACGCTCGACCGATTATTGCAGCGACGTTGCCAAGATGATCGAAGCACCGATCTTTCACGTCAACGCAGATGACCCGGAAAAGGTCCTGTTCGTTACTCGCCTGGCGTTGAAGTACCGGCAGAAGTTCAAGAAGGACGTCGTTATCGATCTTGTTTGTTATCGACGCCACGGCCACAACGAGGCGGACGAGCCGGCCGCAACTCAGCCAATCATGTACGGCCAGATTCGCGATCATAAAACCACTCGTGAGTTGTATGCCCGCAAGTTAGTCGAGCAGGGGGTAATTGATTCTGCTGGCGTAACGCAACTGCAAGACGCCTATCGCGACCGACTGGATCGTGGTGAGCCTGTACCGAAGTCTTCGCTGGGGATGATCGGCGATGAGTTTACGGTCGACTGGAGTCCCTATCAAGGTTCGCATTGGTACGATGCGGTCGATACGACCATCAGTCCGGCTACTGTGAACGAACTGGGCAAGGCAATAACAATCCTGCCGCCTGATATGAAACTGCACGGCCGGGTGCAACGCATAATTGACGAGCGAGCTAAAATGGTTGCCGGCAAAGTAGACATGGATTGGGGTTTTGCCGAAACCATGGCCTACGCGTCGCTGATCAAAAGCGGAGTGAAAGTCCGTCTTGTAGGTCAGGATAGCGGCCGCGGCACATTTTTTCACAGGCACGCTGTGCTTCACAATCAGGTCAATAATCGCGAGTACACTCCGCTGCAGAATCTGGTTGACGGCAAAGACGCTTTTCGCGTCATCGATTCGTTGTTATCGGAAGAAGCTGTGCTCGGCTTTGAGTACGGCTATGCGTCAACCGAGCCGGAAACCATGGTTATTTGGGAAGGCCAATTTGGTGACTTCGTAAATGGTGCTCAGGTAGTCATCGATCAGTTCATTAGTTCGGGCGAATCGAAATGGGGCCGCTTGTGTGGCATGACGTTGTTCCTGCCGCATGGTTATGAGGGACAAGGTCCGGAGCATTCGTCGGCACGATTGGAGCGTTTCCTGCAATTATGTGCAGAACACAATATGCAGGTTTGTGTGCCGTCCACACCAGCGCAGATGTTTCATATGCTGCGTCGCCAGATGCTACGACAGTTCCGCAAGCCGCTTATCGTGCTAACGCCGAAGAGTCTCCTGCGTCACAAAATGTCAGTTTCGCCGATTACGTCCTTATCCAGCGGTGAATTTGAGCCGATCATTGCAGAGACTGAAGATATTGCGGTCGAGAAAACTCGGCGCGTCGTATTCTGCAGCGGCAAGGTCTATTTTGACTTGCTGGAGGGGCGCAAAGTGCATGGCATACAAGACGTGGCCTTGATTCGCCTTGAGCAGATCTACCCGTTCCCGATTGACGAGTACGCGGCTCAGCTTAAGCAATATTCGCACGTCAGTGACATCATCTGGTGTCAAGAAGAACCGCAGAATCAGGGCGCCTGGTATCAAATTCGTCATCGACTGCAAGAGGCTATGACGAACGAGCAACAACTTTATTATGCGGGTCGTGCATCAGCAGCAGCGCCCGCGTCAGGCATTTTCAAAGTACATATACAGCAACAACAGGCATTGGTTGAAGCGGCGCTCGGTATCGAGACCAAAGCAAGCAAATCTGCAAAACCCAGAGAGGCTAGTCGAAAGAAGAAATGACTATTGAAATCAAAGTCCCGCAATTACCGGAATCGGTGAGCGATGCGACACTGGTCGCATGGCACAGAAAAGCCGGTGATACCGTAGCGCGTGACGAAAACCTGGTTGATCTTGAGACCGATAAGGTCGTCCTGGAAGTACCAGCGCCAGCCGGCGGAGTACTGCAGGAAATACTTATTAAGGACGGAGCTACGGTTGTTGCCGGGGATGTATTGGCAATTCTCGTCGAGGGAGACTCGAAAGCATCTGTAGCTGCGGCGCAGAGCAGCGCTCCTGCGGTCGAGGTAACGGCGGATACTTCAAGTAACGACGACTCCGGGCCGATCAAGACCAGCCCTGCGGTACGCCGTTTGCTGGAAGAGCACGACCTGGACGCAACCATGGTCACCGGAACAGGCAAAGATGGTCGGCTTACGAAAGCCGACGTAATGTCGTTTCTCAAATCTGACGACAGTAGCGACGTTACACCGGGTGATCCTGCGCCAGCCGTTGCGAGTGGCGATCAGGTGGTTGCGCTGGAGCGAAGCGAGCAACGCGTCCCGATGACGCGGCTTCGAGCTCGAATCGCTGAACGACTTTTAGAGGCCCAACACTCCGCCGCAATGCTGACGACATTTAATGAAGTCGATTTGACTGAAGTAATGGCATTGCGCAATCGTTACAAAGATCAGTTTGAGAAAGAACATGGCGTTCGCTTGGGATTCATGTCGTTTTTTGCCAAGGCAGTCACCGAGGCGTTAAAAAAGTTTCCAGTCGTCAATGCCTCGGTTGAGGATACCGACGTTATTTATCACAACTACTATGATATCGGCATTGCTGTTTCAACGGAGCGCGGTTTGATGGTTCCGGTGTTACGCGACGTTGATCAGATGGGCTTCGCGGAGTTTGAACGCGAGCTCGGGGCGATCGCCAAAAAGGCACAAGAAGGTTCTATCGGTATGGAAGAACTTACCGGCGGCACTTTCACAATTACCAATGGCGGCGTATTTGGCTCGATGATGTCGACACCGATTCTTAATCAGCCACAGAGCGCGATACTCGGTATGCATACGATTCAACAACGGCCAATGGTTATCGACGGTGAAATTATCGCTCGGCCGATGATGTACGTCGCATTGACCTACGATCACCGCATAATTGATGGCAAAGATTCCGTACAGTTTCTCGTCGCAGTCAAACAGTTGCTCGAGGATCCGAGCCGCCTGTTACTCCAAATCTAATTCGATAAATCACAAAGAAGACAAATGAGCAGACAATTTGATGTAGTCGTTATCGGTGCAGGACCGGCCGGATATATAGCAGCGATCAGAGCAGCGCAGCACGGCAAGAGCGTGGCCTGTATTGACGAGTGGAAAAACAAAGATGGCAAGAACGCGTTTGGCGGAACTTGCCTGAATGCCGGATGTATTCCGTCAAAAGCACTGCTCGAATCGTCTGAGCTTTATCACCGGGCACAACACGAATTCAAGAAGCACGGCATCTCAACCGGCGAGGTTAGCGTTGATATCGCGACCATGCAAAAACGACGCGCGGGTATTGTGCGACAACTAACCGGCGGTGTAGCGGGTCTACTCAAGGCGAACAAAGTTGCAGGACTGGTTGGTCACGGCAAATTGCTCGCAGGCAAGAAAGTCGAGTTCACACCAGTTGATGGCGAAGTTGAAATTCTCGATGCAGCTCATGTGATTATCGCAACCGGGTCGGCGCCTATCGAGTTACCGATGGCGAAATTCGATGACGAAAATATTGTCGACTCCTGGGGCGCGCTCGAGTTTGACGCCATACCGCAACGCATGGGCGTCGTTGGCGCTGGCGTCATCGGTCTCGAACTCGGTAGCGTTTGGGCGCGTCTCGGCGCTGAAGTGACTGTGATCGAAGCGATGGATGATCTTCTGTTCATGGCCGATCGCGACGTCGCTGCAGTTGCGGCCAAGGACTTTAAGAAGCAAGGTCTCGATATCAAGCTCAGCGCAAAACTTAGCGGCGCGCAGGCGGACGGCAACACTGTATCCGTTAATTATGACGACAAAGATGGTGCTCAGACATTGACGGTCGACAAGCTTGTGGTCGCTGTTGG
>CAYWYT010000210.1:0-4996 GCA_964462665.1 uncultured Woeseiaceae bacterium
ATAGTCGAATTTTGTCTTTGAAGGAAAGCATGATCAGGATCAAACTGTTGGTCGCGATCGAAACGGTGCGCTGTTCGTTGGCAGGCTAAGTCAGGAAAAAGGCGTACTCACATTGGTAGAGGCGTTCAGGGGCTTGTCCGTGCATTTGAAAATAATTGGCGACGGTCCACTGATGGATACACTGCGAAATCGTGCGCCAACAAATACGCAGTTTGTCGGGGAAAAGGCGTCTGAGGACGTTCTTAGCGCAATGGATAATGCAAGCTACCTTGTGATGCCGTCAGAGTCATATGAAGGATTTGCCTTGGTTCTTGTAGAGGCATTTTCTCGAGGGTTACCTGTGATTGCCTCGAGACTTGGAGCCATGACAGAGATCGTAGAAAATGGCGCCACGGGAATTCATTTCATTCCGAACGATGCAGCTGATCTCGCTTCGAAAATCCGCTGGGCGGAAGCACATCCGGAAGAAATGCTACGAATGGGTACAAACGCGCGACGGGAGTATGAGAAGAAATACACTCCGGAAGCTAATTATTTACAACTTTTGAGCATATACAAGGACGTTGCCAGCAAGAATCAATCCAATGGTGCGCGCCGATATCGACTTTTCAAATAATTCGTAGACCTTACCTGCGGTGATTTCCGGGTGGGGCAGGCTTGTTGAATGGGCGTTACAGGCTAATCACTGCTGATCACTGGCACGATGCTGCGGCGGCTGTCGTAGCAACGAATAGACAAAGCGCGGATTGAGAATCAAGTAGCGCCGCCAGAGCCGCCTCGGCTCCTGCAACAACCGGTGCAACCATTGCAGCCCCGATTGCTTTACCCACTGAGGGGAGTCCTTGGTTCTGCCGGTCAGGATATCGCAGGCAGCGCCAACCCCGACCATGACTGTTGTCGCGAGCTTCGCCGAATATTCGGCCATGAACCGCTCTTGCTTTGGAGCGCCAAGACAGACCCAGAAAAAGTCCGGTCGGAGCTCTTCTATCCGATCCACCAAGTCGCGCTCTTCGTGTTCATTGAGAGGTCTGAATGGCGGTGTGTAAGTAGCAACGATCCGCAGTCCCGGAAATTTTGACTGCAGCACGCGGGCGAGGTCGTCCACAACACCAGGTGCTCCGCCGTAGATGAAGTGAGTATGGCCTGTCTGCAACGATCGGCGACACACCTCGAGCATGAGTTCCGGACCATACACCCGTCCCATCTTCTTAAATCCGCGGTGGCGGCCAATCCATACGGTCGGCATGCCGTCCGGTGTGGTGAGCAGCGAGGAATTCAATACATGCTTGAATGAGGGGTCGTCCTGCGCTTCCATGATTCCGTGAACGCCGGTCACGGTCACATATCCTTTCGTGCCGTTCGTCGCGGCGTCGTCGAGAATGTCGACTGCCGATTCCATGTTCAGCGCGTGGACGCCAACGCCAAGGATGTCAACTCTCGGTACGGTTATCGACTCCATCACAGCCTGTCGTAGATAGGGGTTGGAATGTGAAACCGGACTTTGTTCAGAAGGACACCGATCACGTTTCCACCGCGTTCCTCGATCCTGTCCCTCACGTCCTGCACCACCTGCCACCTGGTCTTCTCTGCACCGATAACTAATACGGTACCGTCCACGGCGGCGGAGATGTCTATCCCGTCTGAGGAGTTTTCGGCCGCAGCAGAATCGATGAGTATCAGGTCAAAGGCATCACGCAATTCAATTAGCTGTGGCGCGAAGTCGGCGGATTCGAGAATCGTGCCCAATGTCTGGGATTCTCTGAATGCTTTCATGATTTGGATCCCGGTTCGACCGACCTCGTAGCAAGCGTTTTTCGGGGACCGCTTTCGCCGCAGTGTATCCGCCCAACTGTATTGAGGCTTGATTCCGTAGTAGGAAAAGTGTGGGGCGGTTTTATCCGCATCAATTATCAGAACGCGCTTGCCCAGTTCATTTGCACAGGTGGCGGCAAGCGCACGTGATATTCGGGTCGTCCCGGTACCCTGTCGTGCAGCGATAAACTGCACGAGCTTTCCATCCGTGCCTGTACATTCCCTGCCGATTTGCCTGTACAAGTCACGCAGTTTCGCAATCAACGTCGGGCTGTACGTACTGCTTGTGTCCTCAGGGAAATCCACAACATTGGGTTGACCTACTACGCTGGCCTGCGCCTGCTCAAGGGCCTCGAAAATTCTAGTCATGACGGGTCATCGCCATGCTGGGAAATATTAGTGTCTCGCCGACTGTCAGTTCGTTCGGATCTGCAATGTGCGGATTGAAGTCCAACACTACCTGGACCAAGCCCGCGTCCACCGTCCCATACACGGTGCGGCACATCTGCCAAACGCCATCTCCCCGGCCGACCACACGGGTCTCTATGGTTGCTGGCTTTGATTCCGGCCACGACACAACCTGTTCCGTTGAAACGTTAGTCGACACCGAACCCACGCCTACCAGGATCGGAGCTGCATTCGCTTCAACAGATTTGTGTGTCTCTTCGGGAATTACATTCGCCTCAGGTGACGCGACACTTTGCGACTCCGCCATTTCGCCGCCATCCACTATGGATTGGGTCTCTACCTGCGCCACCGATTCGGGCGCGTCTTTGGAGCGATTCGTGAGTACATAAGACGCCATGGCAACCACTGCGATGGTAGTAGCGAGGACCCATGACCTGCGCAGAACGGTTTGCCGCCAGCGAAGTGGACGCGCACTTTCGGACGAGGCTTCCCATGCCACGGCCAATGGAACAGGACGTTTTTGATAACTGAAACCCGCAATCAGTGCTCGATCGCAAAGAATATTTAGTTTTCTAGGATTGCCACTTCCCCGTCTGACGAGGTGCCTCAGTGCGGCGCGGGTGAACACCGGCTTGTTCGATCCCCCCGTGGCTTTCGACAATCGATGCAGAACGTACGCAATGCTGTCGGTACGATTGAGCGGCCAAATCGTCGCCCTGACAGCAATTCGCTGCCAAAGCTGTCGCAAGCTTTTTTGTTGCAGTTTGCGTTCCAGCTCCGGTTGTCCCACGAGGATCATCTGTATCAACTTGTGTTCTGCGGTTTCCAGGTTGGACAGGAGTCGCAGCCTTTCCAGGGTAGCGACGGACATCCTCTGCGCTTCGTCGATAGCGACGACCACGTTACGTCCCTCGCGATACTCGCTGATCAGCCATTCTTGCAGCGAGCGGAATCGATCATCCGTTGAACCCTGGAAGTCCGGTGGCAAGATTTCATCGAGGATCTGCTCGAACGTGGCAAGCGGATTCAACAGGCAGACTGCCGTTGTTTTCGAGCGATCCAGCCGCTCGAGAAAAGCTCGCAACACGATCGTCTTGCCCGTTCCGACCTCACCAATAACCGACACGAATCCCTTACGCTGGCTGCAGCCGTACACCATTGTCGCGAGTGCCTCGCGATGGGACGCGCTCAGAAACAGGAACTTCGGATCCGGCGTAATACCGAATGGCCCCTCGCGAAATTGGTAAAAATTCATGTACATGACTGGTATTCCTCGTCAGTCAATGTCATGAGCACCGGCAATCCGAGACGTCGTGCGACGTCATCTCGGGATTTGATCGATTCGTCAAGCAACTCGGCGAAGTAAGCTATACCAATTCCACCGAAAACGCCGATCAGGATACTCAACATCAGGTTGAGCTTGCGGCGCGGTGCAACGGGCTTACTGGAAAAGCTTGCGGGCTGTACGACGCTAACGTTCGATACTCTGCTGGCATCCATTGCCGCAGAGATGTCGGCACGCTGTTGTCGAGCCATGTATTCGCGATACTCTTGATCTGCGATGTCAACTTCCCGCTCCAGCCTTGCCAGTCCGATCTCGTCACGAGCCAGGCTACTCAACTGAGCTTGCCTGACCTGCAGTTCACTATTCAATGACTTCAATCGCGCCATTGCGCCGTAAAGCTGCGATCGCTCAGTCATCATATCCAGTTGTAGTGTCTCGGCTGTGCGATCGATCCCAGTGGTGATTTCCGTGTGCGTTTCTCGCTCCTTGGAAAGTTCTTGCTCTGCGACCCTTATCTGTTGACGGACATCGATCACAGCTCTTTCGCTGTCAGGATATCTTGCGCTCAAGTCCGTCTCCCGCATTAGCAGATCAATGAGCTTGCTCTTGATCTCGTCTGCCGCATGATTCGTAATGCCGGTCGTACGATTGAGTTCACGAACCGCGGGCCGGGAGTCGAGGCTATTCTGTAGTGCGATTATGCGGGCGCCGGATGCGTCTATTTGCCCATTTACTTCATTGATCGTCGTTTCGATTCCGGATTTCTGGGCGATCAGCGCTTCTTTTTGCACTTCAATCGCCGAAATCTGACTATCCGTTCGAAAAATCTCCAGAGCCTCCTCAGCAGCGGTTAGCTTGCCGAGCAACTCAACAGAATGCTGTTCGAAAAAGGCGGGTGTCGCCTGCGTGCCGTGAATCTCGATATGGCGATCGAGATAGTGCTCAATCAGCCGATCCAATGTCTGCTGCGCCAGCAGCGCGCTGCTTGTTCGATACTTCAACGTGATGATGTCATTGTCACTGGAAGACGACGCGCTCAGATTATTCAGGAATCCGCCGACAGCGACCTCTAGAGCCCTAGAGCGCTCGTCATCAGCGAGGTCGTCAACATCCACGAATTCGGCGAGTCCGACATCGGCGACAACCTGCTCGATGAGATAGGGGCTCGTAAGGATTCCGATCTCCGAATTAATTTCATTTGCGCGCTCCTGTAGCACGTTCATCGTCGGTCCGAGTACCGAGGGATCCATTGACACAGTTTCTCGGCCAACGCGGATCAGAAGTTTCGCCTCGGACTCGAAGACGGGAGAAATCACGAGCATTGCTGCAGTTGTCAGGAGTACCACGGCGAGAAAGAAGCCGACTATTTTCTGCTGATGTCGAAACACCACGCGAAGAAACTCACGTCGTGAAGGCAGGTCGTCGTGCCGATGCTGCACTTCCAGTGCTGTCCGGGGCTGCATTTTCATCAGTAGTTATACAACGTGTAGG
>CAYWYT010000211.1:0-4995 GCA_964462665.1 uncultured Woeseiaceae bacterium
CACACAGGAATACACACTCTCAAACCTCCGGGGATTCTCACTCAGATTGATCAAATTTCAAGGAGGTTCAGGTCGAAAGTCAACGGGTTCAGCGAGAATGCTAAGAGATGAAGTGTCTGTCCCTGTGGAGACAGCATCGAAAATGATGAAGACGGGTTTATCACTGCCCGATTTCGCGCGCTATTCGGGTCAGCAGGGTTTCATAGAAGTTGATGTCCTGTGGCGTCAATCGGCGATGACCTTGCAGGAACTGGCGAATGGTTTGTCCACTTTCGCGACTTGTTAAAACTTCGTTGCGCAAAATGGCGCTTTCACGCACCAGTGCAGACGCTTTGCCGTGACATTTACTGCACTGTTGTTCGAATCTGGGTTCGGTAGCGACCTGCGCCTTTAGCATGTTATGGATCGCTTCCACCTGACTAGATCGAGTGTAGTGACGGCGCATGAAGACCAGCAGGTCATCGACATGGTGTCGACCTTGAAGCTGGTCATTGTTGATGAGCAAGAACTGCCGTGAAAATTCACCTGAATGGCCGTGACATTGGGCGCAGTTGTCATCCCAGAACCAATGCAGATCGAAACCGGCAGCAGCGTTTACCCATGCCGGGATCGGTATCAATAACAGCACAGAGATGAGCAAGATGCTTCTGGGCATGGTCCGCGAACATGCAAGTGAAGCATGGATGATAACTTAGAATAGTCTCCAACCAATTGACGGTGATCAAGCCGGCTCAGCCAGTTCGGCGTGAAGTAGATCAAGCTGCGAGCTATCTGGAGCCCGGGCGGTTTGTATTGATCCTGTCTCGCACAAATAGTCGAACCAACTTGTTGGGCCGCTGCCGATCAGCGTTTGGGTTGCTGCTCCGAGCAGATGGCAAAAGCGTCGGCCGTTGCGAGTGTCTCTTTGAGGAGCTGGCAGTAGTGTGGATTTCCCTCAGGATGACATCCGGCAAAATACACGCAATCACGGCACTGGCCGAAAGGCTGCCGGGATTGCGCGGCGAGTCGGGCTGTCAACAAAGACTCAAGACCAGTAGAGAGATCTTGCCGGATAACGCCAGGCAGGGCATCTACAGCCGCGACAGTCTTTAATAATGGATCTTTTCCGAGATACTTCCGTCCCTTCGCGGTGAGCGCAAGGCGGATGCGTCTGCGATCCTTGGCGTCGATCTGTTTATTCACAAGTCCCCTGGCCTCAAGCGCTTTCAGCGTCTGCGAGACCGTCCCCTTGGTCAATCCCAGGAAGGCGGTCAGGGCACCTGCAGTTCTGGAAAAACGATTGGCGCACTCGAGGTAGCGCAAAGCTTCCCATTGAACAGGCAGTAAGTCCTCCGTGTGGGCTTCGCTGACGAGGAGTCGTGCCAGGCGCTCAACGAGCGTCGCAATCTGCCTTGAGTCATGCTTTTTCATGCGCTTGAGCTTAACACATGGTATCGACTCAATACCACTATTGACAATTTCAATTTGATCACATACATTCAATTAAGTATCGAGTCGATACTATTAATCTGGAGATTGAAATGAAACACCAACGATCGGAAACGTCGCAAAACCTGGCCCTCGGACTCACACTGGGCCTCACCCTCGGTGCCAGCATACTGATCGGTGCCGTCCAGGCTGCCGAGCCGGCACCCGTCAACGCCTCCCCTGACCTGGAGATTAGCAAGGCCTTGGTGACCTATCGTGCCGATCTCGACATCGTAGTGTTTGAACTTGAAGTACGCGGTAAAGCCGGTGCCACCCTTCCTGTTGCAGCAGGCCAGATGGATGGTGCCCCGGTACTCGCATACGTTTTCCCCACGAGCCTCAAGCCGGAACAAGTTGGTTTCGCACCGGGTGAAGGAATCCTCGCTTTGGCAGCGACCAGCCATCCGGACTTCGACGACACGCCGTTGTGGGATGAAGACGGCAATGGCGATGCGTCAAACGCCGCCGAAGGAAGAGTCTTCCATACGCACTGGGTGGTGCTGGTCAAGGACGACAGTGTGCCCGGTGGTCTTTCCGTGAAGGCGGTAACCAACGATGTTAACGCCGAACTTCCACGCACTGCTCCAAACATGCCGATCTACCTTGATTCGCCGGGATTTTCTGTGGTGCTGCAGGGCAATCGTCTGAGAATTCCGGTACCCGCATGGCGCGTGCGCGGCTTGAGCAGTTTCAACTACGATGCTGTGACCGCATACATGCAGGTAAATACATCAGACGATTCGCGCCCAACCCTCGGTGTCTACAGGGTCTACAGCATTTTCAGCGGCGACCTCAGCCTGCCCGGCAGCTTTACTCTGCCAGCGGTGGCAGAATAAGCTGAATGTCACTTCATGAGTTCGCTATCTTATCCCTCGCAAGCCTCGCCGTCTGCGAGCGGATTTCCTTTCGGCTGGACAAACCCAGGCAAATGGGCGTGAGCATTCAAGATAGTTGACGAAACAGGAACTCGAAATGGGCAACCAAAAACCAGGTAACTTCCCGGTTACGCTTATGGCCACGACCCCCGAAGATGGCTTTGTGCTGGCAATCACACTTTCTCGCCTCGCGGTTAAGGCCACGCAACCAGAAACGGATGCACTTGCAAATCTGAGCCCAGACTGCGCCAACAGCGCGGACAGTCTGATCGCGGTGAGTCACGTGGTTGCGGTACATTTTTCGACGATCGCCCAGGCGAATCAATATTGGCCTGACATTAGACCCGCAAGCGGAGAATCTTCATGAACAGACAACCATTACCTGCACCAGAGTTGATCGTGTCAGATTGGCTCAATACTCCTGCACCGATAACCCTCGCCGAGCAACGAGGTAAAGCAGTCGTCATCGAGGCGTTTCAAATGCTGTGTCCCGGTTGCGTATCGCAAGGCATACCGCAAGCAAAGCGGATCGCCGAGACCTTCTCCGCAGACGACGTGTTGGTCATCGGTTTGCACAGCGTGTTCGAACATCATGAAGCACAAGGCACCCGGGTCGCATTAAAAGCCTTCTTGCATGAGTATCAAATCCATTTCCCAGTGGCGATCGATGCGCCGTCTGCGAACGATAGCATTCCGAAAACCATGGCGGCCTACCAATTGCGTGGAACACCAAGTTTGATTCTGATCGATCGTGAAGGACAGCTACGCAGTCAGCATTTCGGCAGTGTGAGTGATCTGACTTTGGGTGCACAGATTATGCAGTTAGTTGGCGAGGCCGGTACTCGCCTGTCAGCAACGGCATCTAAAGAACATGGGAAGATGACGCAAGAGACCGAGGGTTGTGACGAACAAAGTTGCCCTATCGATCAATCGTAACGTGTCTGTCCCAGTGGAGACTAAGACCTGAAACCAGTCAATTACGATCTCCAAACGCTCCTTCATTGGTTGGTCGAAGAATGGTTATCCCGGCGAACCTGATGCAACTTCTTATAACTCTCGATCAACTTCTGGTGTCTGTCGAGCCCGTCGAGCGCAAGGTTGGTTTCGACTAAACCGTGAAATCGCACTTCGCCCGTCACGCTACCGCTGACAGCATCGAAGGTTTCTTTACCGAACATTCGGTGCAGGTTTTCGCTGAAGTCGCTGAGGTCTAAATCCTCGTCCAAGGTGATTTCCAGCACGGCGTGCATTGCCTGATAGAACAAACCACGTTCGGCCGTGTTGTCGTTGTATTGCAAGAAGTCGCCCACCAGATCGAGAGCCCGGTCGAGCTCGCCCAGCGCGAGATAGCTGAGCAGTTTGAGTTCGAGAATGGTGAGCTGACCCCAAACGGTGTTCTCGTCGAACTCGATGCCGATCAAGGTTTTGATGTCGGTGTAGTTGTCGAGCTGGCTGTCTTCCAGTCGTTCCACCAGGCGGCCAAGCGCCAGGTCATCGAGGCGATGCAAGGTGAGGATGTCTTCGCGGTAGTCCAGTGCCTTGTTGGTGTTGTCCCAAATCAAGTCTTCGACCGGATACACCTCGGAGTAACCGGGCACGAGGATGCGACAAGCGATGCCGATGTTGGAAAATTCGGCCACGTAGGCTTCTTTGCCCAGCGTTTGCAGGATGCCGAACAAACGATCGCACTCTTCAGTGGTGGTGCCCGAAAAGTTCCAGTCGCAGAAGGCGAAGTCGTGTTTGGCGCTGAAGAAGCGCCACGAGATAACGCCTGTCGAGTCGATGAAATGCTCGACAAAGTTTTCAGGTTCAGAGACGGCCAGGCTGTTGAAGGTGGGTTCGGGTACGTCGTTCAAACCTTCAAAGCTGCGCCCCTGCAGCAGCTCGGTGAGGCTGCGCTCTAACGCCACTTCGAAGTTGGGGGGCGCCCCGAAAGAGGCGAACACACCGCCGTTCCTGGGATTCATCAGTGTCACGCACATAACCGGGAACTGCCCGCCCAACGATGCGTCCTTGACCAGCACGGGAAAGCCTTGTGCTTCCAGCGCGTTGATACCGTCGAGGATCGCCGGGTAGTTGGCCAGAACCTCGGCAGGCACATCCGGTAGCACTACTTCCTGTGCGATGATGTGGCGTTTGACGGCGCGCTCGAAAATCTCCGATAAACACTGCACCTTGGCTTCTTCGATGGTATTGCCCGCGCTCATGCCATTGCTGAGGAACAGGTTCTCGATCAGGTTGGAGGGGATGTACACCGTCTCGCCATCGGAATGCCGGATGTATGGGATGGTGCAAATACCCCGCTCTGTATTGCCGGAGTTAGTGTCGATCAAGTGCGATCCGCGTAGCTCCCCGTCGGGGTCGTAGATAGCGCGGCAGTAGTCGTCGAGCATGTCGACAGGGAGTCCATTATTTGGTCCTGGCTTGAACCACCGCTCATTGGGATAATGCACAAATTCGGCGTTGGCGATCTCTGGGCCAAAATACTGATCGTTGTAAAAGAAATTGAAGTTCAGCCGCTCGATAAATTCCCCCAGCGCCGAGCACAAGGCACTCTCTTTAGTAGCACCTTTGCCGTTGGTGAAGCACATGTGCGAGGCGGCATCGCGGATATTAAGCGACCAGACATTGGGCACGATATTGCGCCACGATG
>CAYWYT010000212.1:0-4968 GCA_964462665.1 uncultured Woeseiaceae bacterium
TCGTATGTATGCGAGTACCTTCAACGCGGTCGACTTGCATTTCGATCATGCCGTCATTGAGCAACAGCACGTCGCCAGGTTCGACGTCTTCGTGCATGGTGTCTAATGCGACGCTAACGCCCTCCTGATTACCGTCTTCGTGCCCGAACGTGCAATCGAGGAAAAAAGCATCGCCATCATTGAGCTTGACGCTGTGCTCCTTAAAGCGACGTACACGAATCTTGGGGCCCTGCAGGTCACCCATAACGCCGACATCCCGACCGGCTTCGGCGGCAGTCTCGCGAAGCAAATTGGCACGGCGACGATGTTCGTCCGCGTTGCCATGTGAAAAGTTGATGCGCGCGACATCCAGGCCAGCATCAATAATGGCGCGCAATGTATTTTTGTCGTCGGTCGCTGGGCCCAGCGTCGCGACTATCTTGGTTCGTCTTTGCATGGCGGCGATTATTGCACAAGCAGCTTTTGATCGCTGTCACATTCCTGACCTAAACCCTATGCTACGCTGCCTTCTACGCCTTGCCGTGCGACGACCACCGTGCCATGACCTTGAACCGACGCCGATTTATTCAAAGCTTAGCAATAGCAGCTGCATCTCCCGCGATCACTTTGCCTAACCGTGCGGAGTCTTCGCCACTAGGCGCCCTGCGACCGGATCCTGAGCGCATTATCGACCTGCCCGATGGATTCTCATATCGAGTGGTCTCGCGTGCCGCCGATCTCATGGCGGACGGTCTGCGCGTACCGCACGCGCACGACGGCATGGCCGCATTCGCAGGAGAAGAAGGTCGGATTATTCTCGTATGCAATCACGAACTAGGACCGGAAGACGGGCTGCAAAATGCGTTCGGAACCGATCGCGACGCAATTCCGTCGTTTGTACGAGAAAAACTCTACGATAGTGGTGAAGGCGTAACGCCTGGAAACGGTGGCACCACGACGACGATTTTTAACCCAACCACTGGCAAGACTGAGAAACAACATTTGAGTCTCATCGGCACAGAATACAATTGTGCAGGCGGCGCAACGCCGTGGGGAAGTTGGCTGACCTGCGAAGAGAGTTTTCGCAATCCTGGTTATCAGGGCGCTTACCGGCGTGAGAAGGCACACGGCTATGTCTTCGAAGTGCCAGCAAATGCGACTGGCCTGGTCAACCCGGAACCGATCAAGGCTATGGGTCACTTCGAGCACGAAGCCGCGGCCGTTCAGGCGACGACCGGCGTCGTGTTCATGACTGAGGACCAGAGCGACAGCCTTTTCTATCGCTATATTCCGCATCAACCCGGCAAACTGCTGGCAGGTGGGCGTTTGCAGGCGCTCGCAATAGGCGATGGTCCGTCTGTGAACACAAGCAACTGGCATGGCGAGACGAGCGTCGAGCTCGGCAAAGAAATGCCAGTGCGATGGCTGGACCTGGACAATGTAGACAGCGAGCGCAATGACCTGCGCTTACGCGGCGCTGCAGATGGTGCAACAACTTTCATGCGCGGTGAAGGCTTGTGCGTCGCCGGAGACGAATTCTTTTTTACCGCGACTACCGGTGGGCCGGCATCCCTGGGCCAGGTGTTTCGCTATCGCGCCAGCGCGCACGAAGCAACAGGCAGGGAAACGGATGCGCCCGGCAGCCTGACGTTGATTGCAGAGTCGAGTGCAGACTCACTCTTGCGCAACGCCGACAATATTACGATGGCACCCAGCGGCGACCTTATGGTGTGCGAAGATACCGCATCGAATTGCGGCATTGTTGGAATCGGCCCGGATGGCGTTCAGTACGAAATTGCTGACAACCCTTACACAGGGTCGGAGCTCGCAGGAATATGCTTCTCACCAGACGGCGAAACACTTTTTGTAAATATTCAGTACCCGGGAATGACGCTGGCGATTACCGGTCCCTGGCCTGTGGGAGGGCCTTCAGGCCCGAATTCCGATCGCGGCTGAAGCCGCTCCCACAATTAAGCTGATCCGCGCGACTCAAGCATGGCGACCGCTGGCAAAGTCTTGCCCTCAACAAATTCAAGAAACGCCCCACCACCGGTTGAGATGTACGAGATTTGATCGGCAACGCCATACTTGTCGATAGCTGCGAGCGTATCGCCGCCGCCTGCAACTGAGAATCCAGAACTTGCTGCAATGGCTTCGGCGAGCGTACGAGTTCCGTCGCCGAATGCGTCGAATTCAAACACGCCGACGGGGCCATTCCAAATTATGGTGCCGGCGCCGGCAATGATCTCGGCAAACCTGGCTGCTGTTTGTGGGCCGATGTCGAGTATCAACTCGTCGTCGAGTACCGCATCGACCGACTTGATCACCGCAGTTGCATCCGCGGCGAAGTCGGTAGCAACGACGACGTCACTGGGCACCGGAATATCTGCACGATCCGTTTTGTTCGCGGCAAGATCTCGAGCGGTATCCAACATGTCGGGTTCGTGCAATGACTTACCAACATTCTGTCCCGCTGCCGCAATAAACGTATTCGCGATACCGCCACCAACGATCAACGTGTCGACTATGTCCGCCAACGCACCAAGAACGGTCAGCTTGGTCGAAACTTTGGACCCACCGACAATAGCCACTAAGGGCCTTGCAGGATCTTTAAGCGCTTTGCCGAGCGCCGCGAGCTCCGCTGACAGCAGCGGGCCGGCACAAGCTACAGGGGCATGTTCCGCAACACCGTAAGTACTCGCTTGGGCACGATGTGCGGTTCCGAAGGCATCCATGACGAACACATCGCAAAGCGCCGCCATCTTTTTGGCGAGCGCCGCATCGCATGCTTTCTCACCTGCCAGAAATCGCACGTTCTCAAGCAGCACGACATCGCCGGGTGCGATAGCAACGCCATCAATCCAGTCCCTTACCAGCGGCACGTCACAGCCCAGCAACTCACTTAAACGGTTGGCGACCGGCTGCAATGAAAATTTATCTTCGACCTGACCTTCGGTCGGTCGGCCAAGATGTGACATGAGCATGACCGCGGCACCCGCATCGAGCGCAGCCCTGATGGAAGGCAGCGCAGCACGAATGCGTGCATCACTGCTAATTACGCCGTCGACAACCGGCACGTTCAAATCCTCCCGGATAAGAACGCGTTTGCCGGCCAGGTCGACATCGAGCATATTGATAACGGGCATAGTCAGTGCCTGTATCAGGCGTTGTGGAACACGATCGCTGTATCCAGCATGCGATTCGAGAAGCCCCACTCGTTGTCATACCACGCGCAAACTTTAACCAGCGTGCCCTGCATGACTTTGGTCAGGCCGGCATCGTAGGTCGATGATGCAGGATCATGATTGAAATCAACCGACACCAGCGGCTCGTCGTTGTAAGCGAGCACGCCTTTCAGTGAGCCTTCGCTAGCTTCCTTCATGACCGCATTGATTTCTTCAACGCTGGTCTCGCGTGACGCAACGAAAGTCAGATCAACCGCCGAAACATTGATGGTTGGCACACGCATAGAGAATCCGTCGAGCTTACCGTTGAGCTCAGGAAGCACGAGGCCGACAGCAGCGGCCGCGCCAGTCTTGGTGGGAATCTGAGACATCGTTGCCGAGCGCGCGCGTCGCAGGTCACTGTGGAATACATCGGTCAAAACCTGGTCATTGGTATAAGCATGAATGGTGGTCATGATGCCGTGCTCAACACCAATCTTGTCATTCAAAGGCTTAACCAGCGGTGCAAGACAGTTAGTGGTGCAAGACGCATTCGAAATAATGGTGTCACTGGACTTCAGAGTGTCGTGGTTAACGCCGTATACGATGGTTGCATCAACGCCTTCACCACCTGGTGCCGAAATGATGACTTTCTTCGCGCCTGCCTCGATGTGCTTGCCGGCCGTCGCACGCGTGCGGAAAAAACCGGTCGCTTCTAAAACTATATCTACGCCCAACTCAGCCCAGGGGAGATTGGCCGGATCGCGTTCCGCGCAAACACGAATACGATCGCCATTGACGATCATATGATCGCCGTCGACTTCAACAGTCCCTGGGAATCGACCGTGTGCGGTATCACGCCGCGTGAGGTGTGCATTGGTATTGGCATCGCCAAGATCGTTAACGGCTACGATCTCGATTTCTGAATTCTTGCCGCTCTCATACAGAGCGCGCAGCATGTTGCGGCCGATTCGGCCATAGCCGTTAATTGCTACCTTGATCGTCATTTCATTCTCCTGATTTAAATTAGTTCTTGCGCAACTTTAACGACATTCTCTGCCGAAAAGCCGAAGTATTTGAAGAGTTCATCCGCCGGCGCCGATGCACCAAAACGGTCGAGGCCGATAACGCGGCCGGTTGTACCTGCGTAGCGCCACCAGCCTGCCGTGACGCCCGCCTCGATAACCACACGTGCCGTGCAACTGGCAGGAAGCACCTGCTCTCGATAGTCGGCGTCTTGAGCATCGAATAAATCGGTACACGGCATCGACACAACGCGCGCGGCGACGCCGTCAGCAGCAAGTGTTGCGGCGGCGGCCATTGCTAACTCAACCTCCGAGCCGGTAGCGATCAATATGATGTCAGGTGTGCCTTCGGCGTCGCGCAAAATATAGCCACCACGGTCAATTGCGGCAATCTGGCCGGCATCACGCTGCTGATGCGGCAGCCCCTGTCGCGTCAATATCAGACTGGTCGGCCCATCAAGACGCTCGATTGCGTCGCGCCACGCGACTGCTGTCTCGACCGTATCGCAGGGACGCCACACGCGCATATTTGGTATCAGGCGCAAAGATGCGGTGTGTTCTACCGGTTGATGCGTCGGTCCATCTTCCCCCAATCCGATTGAGTCGTGCGTATACACGAAGATATTCTGAATCTTCATCAAAGCCGCCATACGCAATGCATTGCGAGCGTAGTCCGAGAAGGTCAGGAATGTGCCGGAGTAAGGGATGAAGCCGCCGTGCAGGGCAATGCCATTGCATATAGCTGACATGCCGAACTCGCGTACGCCGAAGTTCAGATAGTTACCGGACGCATCATCACC
>CAYWYT010000213.1:0-4951 GCA_964462665.1 uncultured Woeseiaceae bacterium
ATGTGCCGTCGGTGGGCATCGCAATGGTCTGGGTCAACGGGCAATTGGTGTTCGAGGGTGGCAAGGAAACGGGTAAACGACCGGGCCAACCCATTCGACGGCAAGATGGCGAGTAGTGCTTGGCAGCCAGCACTCGAGACAGAACTTCCCGTGTGGTTAGGCGCTGGTTGTAAGACCGGCTGAACTTGCTCGGTGGATGCTGTGGTACAAGTCCCGAACAAACGATTCAGCGAAGGCCAGGACGCCACACTAAAAAGCCTTTACCGGGCCGATGGTGCTCTGTAAATTGACGCTCCAGCTAGACGACCTTTTCGAAATTGAATTCAAGGAAGCATGAAATGAAGCACCTGTTATTCACAGCCCTGTTATTTGTTACTGCCCCGGCGTTTGCCGATGACGTTTCTGACAAACTGGAGGCTGCGATGCAGTCCGAGACGCGCTCGCCGGCCGATATGCAGCGAGACTCTAATCGTATGCCGGTTGAGACGCTGGCCTTTTTTGGGCTGCGCGATGACATGCGTGTTCTGGAGCTGTTCCCCGGTGGCGGTTGGTATACCAGTCTTTTGGCGCCGGTTTTGCGTGAAAATGGCGAGCTGATAGTCGCATTGGGCGCTACTCGTGTTCGTGATGGCTTGTTGCAGCAGCCCGGTTTCGACAAGGTGAAAGTAGACGGCGCCAATCCGGAAATGGTCGGCGACGGACCACTCGGTACAAGCAATGTTGCTATGTTCGAATTCAATGCAGACGATGTCGACATGGTGCTGACGTTTCGTAATATGCACAATGTTTCATCACAGGGCAGGGCAACGATAAACGGCGCAGTGTTCAAGTCGCTTCGCTCTGGTGGCTTGTACGGCATCATTGATCACTCGCGACGGCATATGGAACCAATCACCGAGGAGACTGGCCGTCGTGCGGATGTCGTGCAAATCATGAAGGAAGTTCTTGCAGCAGGTTTCGAGTTCGTCGATTACAGCGACCTGCATTATCGAGCTGACGATGAATTGCGTTACGAAGTTGGAAGGCGCTCGGTTACCGGCAACACAGATCGCTTTACCTTGTTGTTCCGCAAGCCCTGAGTATGCGAATAGCAATTGCCTTGGCGGCGGCGTTCTTATGTTCTGCGTTGAATGCGCAGGAAACGCCGATTGATGAGATCTTCTCGTCCGTTGCCAATGCAGATGCGCCCGGATGTGCTGTCGGCGTCATAAAGGACGGTGCATTCGTCCATAAGGCCGGATATGGCATGGCCAATCTGGAGTTGGGCGTTGCGCTGAATTCCGATTCCATTTTCAGAATTGCATCCGTTTCCAAGCAGTTCACTGCGACAGCAGTTTTGCTGATGGCGGATGACGGTCTAATTGACCTGGATGAAGACATCAGAACCTATTTGCCAGACCTGATTGACTACGGCACCGCTGTCTCAATCCGCTCCATGCTCGGCCATGTAAGCGGCATACCCGACTATGAAGAGGCGTTGGTTACGGGAGACGATATAGAGGAGGGCGCCGAGGAATATGGGCTGCGCTCGGTCGCTGGTGGGCCCTACCGTATGGGCAACGAGGATTATCTATCCATCAGCGAATTCTACGATGTGATCAAGAAGATCCCGCTGAGTCATGCACCAATGACGAAGTTCGAATACAGCAATACCAATTATTTTCTGTTTTCGATGTTGGTCGAAGCAATGACTGGCCAGTCCTTGCGAGACTATGCAAAGGAACGAATTTTTGAGCCATTGGGCATGCATGACACTCTGTTCCACGATGACATGGTCGAAATCATCAAGAATCGTGCTTCGGGATACAAACAAAAAGAGGGCGGCGGATTCGTCAACGACATGACCAATCTCTATACGGTTGGCGATGGCGGCGTTCATACCAGCATCAATGACTTCATCAAGTGGGACCAGAATTTCTATGAGCCGAAGCTGGGTAAGGACCCGGAAGCCCTTCTAAAGCTCATGAACTCTCCGAATAGTCGATTTGCAGATGACGGAACGTTTTACGGCAACGGCCAAAACATCTGGAATAGCGACGGCCACGCTGTCTATTCGCATAGCGGAGGTTGGCTGGGCTTTAGCGCCTACTACATTCGCTACCCGGATCAGAGTTTGTCCGTCGTCACATTTTGCAATGATGCCGACCAGTCGCCCAGCATCTACAGCCGCGAGATTATCGAGCTGTATCTGCAGCAGCCTTAACTGGCCGCTTTAAATTCCCATTTTCGCCAACGCGTCGGCGAACTCGCGCATGACTCGTTCCAGATCAGGGTGTTTCGTTGCAAATTTCACTTTCAGTGCCTTGATGCGATCCAGCATCGGCTGGATCTGCGCTCCATCAGATTCTTCAATCTGATCAACGTCCTTGTTCAGGTCGTCGAGAATCTGGCGAGATTCTATGTCAAAGTCTTCACTGCGTTGCAACTCCTTGTTGAGTTGCGCCAAGAACTTTCTAATATCTTTCATTACACATGACCGAGTGATTTGGGGGCCGGAGCCGGTATCATACTATGAGAACTCTCTTTTCCAATCAGTCATTACCCGACGCGCCTACGGGTAAGTACCAATGTGTCGTAGTTTCGATGCTACGTAGCATATGAGCCATGAAGGCGATGCTTCTTAGCCGAATTTCGTCCTTGGATGACGATCCTGAACCGTTGACCCTGGCGGAAATCTCACGACCAACTCCGGCATCCAACGAGGTCTTGATCCGGATTAGTGCTTGTGGCGTATGCCATACCGAACTGGATGAGATCGAGGGCAGAACGGCACCGTCATTCTTGCCGATCGTACTCGGCCATGAGGTCATCGGTCGAGTGGCACAGGTCGGCAAAGACGTAACGACGCTCGAGGTCAACGATCGTGTCGGTGTAGGGTGGATCGCGAAGTCCACTGGTGAAGAGAATGAGAATATCAGCGACAAATTTGTCGCTACCGGTCGTGATACGAACGGCGGTTATGCGGAGTATATGGCGGTGCATGAACGTTATGCACATCACATTCCGGATTGTTTCTCCGACCGCGAGGCTGCACCGCTCTTGTGTGCCGGCAGCGTTGGCTATCGTGCACTCAAGCTCGCCAATATTCGCAACATTGATATTCTCGGCCTGACTGGCTTCGGCGGGTCTGGCCATCTGGTTTTGCAGCTAGCGAGATATTTGTACCCGGATTCGCCCGTTTACGTCTTCGCCCGCAGCAAGGATGAGCGCGAGTTCGCGCTCGAGATGGGTGCTGCCTGGGCGGGCGACACTGACGATTCGCCGCCACAGTTACTGCACGCTATTATCGACACAACGCCGGTCTGGCATCCGCTACTCGCTGCGCTCAGGTGTCTGCGCCCGGGCGGAAAACTGATCATTAACGCGATTCGCAAAGAGGATACTGACAAACACGAGCTGGCCTCGATCGATTATGCGGAGCAGCTGTGGCGTGAGAAAATAATCCAGACGGTTGCCAATGTTACGAGCCACGACATCAAAACGTTCCTTGAGATCGCCGCCGATGCAGGTATACGGCCGGAGGTGAGAACTTTCCCTTTGAAGGATGCAAACAAAGCGTTGCACGTACTGCGTGCTGGTAGCATCCGCGGTGCGAACGTACTCGATATTGGCGACAGTGAGGGGGTGACCAGTGAAGAAACTCTCGCCGTATGACCGCTTCGCGCTGTTACTTCTTATTGTCTTTCTCGCAGTTTTTATCGCGCTTGGAATTGATCCGTGGTTTCGGTCGGACTGGTTACTCGAAAACGTGATCGTATTTTTCGCCGTGCCAGCCCTGATGCTGATGCATCGGCACATGCCGCTGTCGAAGATCTCATACAGTGTGATTTTTATTTTCTTGTGTCTGCATGAGATTGGGGCGCACTACACCTATGCGATGGTTCCGTACGACCAATGGTTCGAGGCGCTAACCGGTAAGGGACTGAACGAGCGACTGGGGTGGGACCGCAATCACTATGACCGGGTAATTCACTTGTCCTATGGGCTCCTGATTACCTATCCGATGCGCGAAATAGTCATGCGAGTATCGAGAGTACGGGGCTTTTGGTCGTATCTCCTGCCAGTGCTGGTCGTCATTTCAACTTCGACGATTTTTGAATTATTGGAATGGGCTGCCGTGCTGGTTTTTGGCGGCGATCTGGGTGTTGCTTACCTGGGGACGCAAGGAGATGTATGGGACGCTCAAAAAGATATGTTTCTGGCCTCCATCGGATCCCTCTTTACCACGCTGTTGGTGCTCAGCGTCAATTACACGTTGGATCGTAACTTCAGCCGCGATTGGATCGAAAGCCTGCGGGTAAAACGCCGCAAGCCACTTGGCGAGGTCGCCGTGGCGGAGTTATTAGCCAAGCTACGCCGCAAGAAATAGTGCGCGCGAATCAGGCGTAGAATTAGCGGCTCCGATAGACCCCGAAATACACGAACGGATACGTGGCGCGTTGACCTGGCACGACCGCGTCAGGAACACGGTGATCGACTGCGTCAATACTGCGCAGGTAAGCGATGATCGCGGCAAGATCCTCGTCCGAAATCTTCGCGTACGCCTGCCACGGCATCACCGGTATCGGTTCGCCAAAATGCCGCCCGAGGCCCGCGCGAATTGCGTTCGCAAATTGCTGGTCGCTCCAAAGTCCGATTCCGGTTTCATTGTCGGGAGTAATATTGGAGGCATAAACAATACCCGGATTCTTATCGCCAAGAGGGTTGCTAGCTGCGATGCCGACTCTCGATCCGGCCAGGGCTCTGTCCATATTTGGTTCACCGATCAGAGCGCCATCAGTGTGGCACGCGCCGCAACCCAGTAGTTCGACGAGGTACTCACCGCGTAGCGCGATGTGACGATTCTCTGGCGTGGACTGACCTGGATTCGGGCTGGGAGCATCGAGAATAGTTGTAGCGTCGAGCTCCTCGTAGTTGGCTAGAGGGTCAACGCCGGATTCCGTGGCGCAGC
>CAYWYT010000214.1:0-4908 GCA_964462665.1 uncultured Woeseiaceae bacterium
CGTTTCTTCCGAAAGGCGTGTTCCGAGACCACCCGCCAATATCACCGCTTTCATCTTATTCTCTAATCCTTGAGTTTGTTGGCTTTGAAGAACAGCCGTACTTGCAAGACGCGTTATTGTTGCACATATTACGTGTATGCCGATCGCAAAATCAGTGAAGCAATTCTCATAAGGCAATGACGACAACAACAAACTTCATCGGTCTGATACCGGCCGCCGGCCGGGCCACCCGAATGGGTGATCTGCCATTTAGCAAGGAGCTGCTACCGCTCGCGAACAAGTCGGACCTGCCGAAAGATCCTGGGTCCGATCCCGCAGTTGCGATCGATTTCGCATTGGCAACACTCAGTGAGGCAGGTGTCGGCGAGACCTGTATTGTCATTGCGCCAGGCAAATGGGACATTCCGGCCCATACGGGCGATGGCAGTCGATCAGGCCAGGCAATTGCCTATGTGCTGGCCGAAGCATCGCCCAGTGTGCCCGCTTCGCTCGATAAAGCCTGGGTCCTGACCAGGGATCGACAAGTAGTGCTGCTGTTTCCGGATATCGTCTTCGCTCCCCGGAAGGCGCTGAAATCGATCATTGCGGAATGCGACAAGTCGGATGCCGACCTGATACTTGCGCTCGTGCCCGCAAGCAGCGGCGAAAAAATCGATATTGTTTCCGTTTCCGGCGACGGGCTGGTCCAAAAAGTCACACCGAAGCCTGGAAAAGAACACAGTGGCTGGACATGGGTTGCCGCAACGTGGAACCCTGACTTCAGTTACTTTCTTCACACCATGGTGCAAATAGGCAGCGATGTTGTGAAAAGGGAAATGTATGTTGCCGACGTCATAAACGCGGCTATTCACGCCGGCCTCTGTGTTCGCGCATTGTCTTTTTCAGACGGAATATCGTTTGACTTGGGAACGCCCGACGAACTCCAAAAATTCTGGAATTCTGCGCACACTCAGCCCATATAGCACAGCAAAGCTCGCTACGATCACATAGTTGCCGCAAAAGGTGTGACGTAGTTCACAGAAATGGCTGTGAGGTCCATCGTAGCAATTGGCCTCAGTTAATGGGCACAATGACATCTGCAAGATAGAGGCAAGAGTTCTTGATTAGATTGCAAATCACGGATTATGTAAGTAAATAAACCTAATCAGTTCAAAGTCGCTACACTTCTCGATATTATAATTGTCAGGGGCCGCCGATTAGCTTTGGCCGCTGACAACAAAGCGCTGACAACGAAAGCGCTGACAACAAAAGGAAAGTCAATCATGAGTGATTCAAACTTCGTCGGCCGTTGGTCTCGGGGGCTACAGACCGGCTTTATCGCCACCACCTTGGTATTGTCTGCCGCAATTGCGTCTGCTCAAACCCTGCCCTACTCGGAAGACTTTCTGGACCAAGGCGCCAGCGACCTGGCGTTGACAACTGCCGATTGGGGCATCACCTCAGTCGGCATTCTGCAACTCGGCTCCGAGGTGAGCTTGGAGAATGTCGCTATTACTGGAGCGGTTATGGGTGATGGCCTGGACGGCCCACACTTATCTCGAGGCATAGCGTTGGGTGATTTCGACGGTGACGGCGATCTCGATGCAGTCGTCGTAAATAGAGGCAATGAAGTAAACCTGATTTACTTTAATTCAGGTGGATCTTTCTCTTCAGCACCCGTTGACCTCGGTACATCGGCAGAAATATCTCTCAGCGTTGATGTTGGTGATCTGGACCTTGACGGCGACCTCGATATTGTCGTCGGCAACTCTCAGGCGACAAACGTCTATCACCTGAACGACGGGACCGGCAGTTTCGGACCCGCGCAGGACATCCACGTTTTTGCGAGGAGAACATGGCCAATCAAGCTTGTTGATGTGGATGGTGACGGAGACCTGGATGTCATCGAAGGCCAGGACCAGAATCGGGTAAATCAGCTCTACCGGAATTCTGAAGCAAACAATGGCAACCTGGAATTCACCGCCGAAGATATCGGCACAGATACTTTCAGCACCCGCTCAATGGTATTTGGTGACGTCAATAATGACGGTAATGTGGACATGATCACCGGTGATCACGCCAGCACCAATCACTTGTATTATGGTGACGGCAATGGTGGTTTCCTTGCGAGCGTTGAAGTTCAAGCGGGCCAGTCCTGGAATACGTTTTCCATAGCGCTTGCTGATCTGAATGGCGATGGCGCACTTGATCTTGTCGAAGGTAAGCAAAGAGACGGTGGCGATCTGAATGGCGAAACGCTGGTCTACATGAACAACCTTGCTGGCGGCTTTCTCGCACCAACTGCCGTCGCAGGCTCGAACACTTTGCACACGACGGTGGCGCTGCTAACACTGGATTTCGACCGCGACGGTGATATCGATATCATCGAAGGCAACAATGGTAGTTGGGATGATGACGGTGACGGCGGAACTACCCCTGCAGTAGCTCAGCCAAACCGGCTTTTTCTCAACGACGGCTTGGGTGTTTTCACGTTACAGGACGAACTGAGTATTGCGGCCGACAACGAACAAACTTACTCGATGGCTGCGGGTGATATCGATGGTGATGGCATACTCGATTTCGTCACCGGCAACCAGACCGGGGAAAATGCTACCTATTCACTGGGTGGAGATGATTCTACCAATCCGGCCGTCGTTCAATTACAGAGCGTCGCCCAATCAACCCGTCTTGATGACGGCTCTGAATCCAATCGTTTTGCTCGTCTCACGGTCGACCCAGCTGACATCAGCGTACCAGCCGGCGCGGAACTGAGCTTCTTCCTGAGCGGTGACGGTGGCACGACCTTTGTGCCGGCCCCAATAGATCGCCCTGTAGAGTTTCAGTCGGCCCAATCAGGTCCATTCTTGTGGCGAGCAGAAATGTCGACGGCATCGCCACTACAAGTACTACGACCGACAGTTTCTGAATTAACAGTGGCATTGGGTAACGGGTTTCCCATTTTCCAGGGCCCTGATTCTTTCTCGGGTACCCAAGGATCTGTAATCCAGGTACAGGTCGATTTCTCGGATCCCGACGGCGACCGTTTGTCCTATTCACTTGACGGCTTGCCAGCTCAAACAGGACTATCGATTGACCCTGACACAGGCATAATATCCGGTACTGTCAGTGCAGCGGATGATGCCGCGTTACCGATAACACTCTCAGCCAGAGCATTCGACGGCGTAAGATTGAGAAGCGGGACAATTACTTTCAATTCCGGTGCGGCCAACCAGCCTCCTGTACTGGACGCGGAAATAGCCGATCAGACCGTAACCGAAGGCGACATTGTAAGCATCGATGTCTCGGGCAGTTTTTCCGACCCGGACGGCGATGCCCTGGCCTTTACCCAGACTGGACTTCCGGCATCAATGGCCATCAGTGGGGCTGGCGTTATTGGCGGCACACCGATTGCAGCAGATGTTGGCACACATACTGTTACGGTGACAGCAACGGATCCGGGCGGTGCATTGGTATCTGACACATATACACTAACCGTAAACGCTGCCAACCAGCCGCCTGTGCTTGATACTGCGATCGGCAATCGGACGGCCACTGAAGGCACAGCGACCAATATTAATGTTTCAGGGAGCTTCTCTGATCCAGATGACGACACGCTGACATTTACAGCAGCTGGTCTTCCCACCTCACTATCGCTCAGTACGGCCGGTGTTCTCTCAGGTACTCCGGTGGCCGCCGATGTCGGTACGCATAGCATTACGGTTACGGCGACTGACCCAAGTGCCGCAACTGCCGAGGATACGTTCTCGTTGACTGTGAACGCAGCAACGGTCACGCCGCCGCCGAAGCGAAGAAAGTCCGGTGGTGGTTCATTCGGGTTCCTCGAACTGGCTACTGCCCTACTCTTGGTCGGCTTCCAGCTGACAGCAAGACGGCGACGCATAACACGTTAGACCGTCAAAGCAGTATTACGATCGAAGCCCGCATCTCAGACCGAGGTGCGGGTTTTTTTGTGTCCGCGCGCCTGCGGAAACCTACAACGCAGGAGACCTGACAGTCACTGCGAGGATCAGTAATGTTGCATAACTTTACATTTACGGGCGCAGGCGCGTTGCTGGAACCAGTCTGGCGCACCCAACCTCATAACTAATCTCACAAAAATCAAAACCGGCGCGAAACTTGCGGAACCAGTTAGTCTAGAAAACAGAAACACCAAGTGGACCTTTGATATTGCGCGCTGCGGAAATCGAAGACGGAAGAGAGAGATACAGTACAGCTGGACGGACGGTACGCCGACCGGCTCGACCATCACGAAGGCAGGTCTCTATTTCCAAGGCATCGGTAATGGCTTCGAGTTCACGGTGCCGGCCGACACGACTGCCAAGCAGATCAAGGTACACCTGGGCGGCTGCAGGCACGTGGCCGTATCGAGGTCAGCCTGAACGACGGGTCGGGGCCGTTCGTTACCACCATTCAAGACCTGTCGACCGCATTCGACCGCACCCTGACGGTCGACTTCTAGGCGGCGACACTGGTCGGTAACGTCGCACCACCGCAACCGTCGCTCGAATTCAGTAACTCGCAGCTGATTTACTCGGCGGACGAGGGTGACACATCGCTGCTGCAACAGGTCGTGTCGCTGGGTACGTCGGATAGTTAACGAGGTCATCGCGTTCAATGAAGGTATTGGTGGCGACACGACAAACGACACCGACGTGCAGCGTCTCTCGTCGATCATCGATCGTCATGGCGACGCCTCGGTAGCCTTGGTGCAGTCCGGCACGAACGACGCCAACTCGCGTCGGACCGCGAACGCGTTCGAGGGCGACATGCAGTCGCTCGTCAGCCGACTGTTCGCGGAAGGCATGGACGTCCACGTGGCGACTTCGTGTCGCGGTCGAACTACAAGCTGAACCTGCTCGAAGACGGTGACGAGTACCTTGTCGACTCGGGCGCACAACTGACCAGCGT
>CAYWYT010000215.1:0-4894 GCA_964462665.1 uncultured Woeseiaceae bacterium
TGAATTACCTGCGTCGCGATTTCGACCAGCAGAACTTTGCCATCGACTTCGATACGCTCAAAGCCGCGTGACGGCGCTGGCAACAGGTCAATCAGATCGGTGGGCAAGACCTGCTTGGCGATGCCCGGTGGTAGTGACTTACCACGCTGTAGATTCATGGCAATACCCGGCGGCAACGATTTCTGACCCTTGTTATTGCCATTCCCTTTCTTGCCATTGCCCTTCTGTGAATAGGTCATTGAGTGATCGCGGTAATACGCACTGATCACCGAGATTTCTTTGTCGGAAAATTCAACGCTTATGCCGACTTCGCCAGCCATGGCGAACATTGGCATAAAGCCAAGTAGCAGCGCGACAAAAGCCGCTGTAACTCGTTGTTTTTTCATCGCAGTGAGCCTGTTCGAAGTAGATATCTACCCTACGATGTCAGCTACGCAAGCTACGTGATATGACTCACATATCGGCCGAAAACAGGGCGACATAAAGTAGTCGTAACGCAGTAACCGTAATCAGGGCCCGATAAACGAGCCTGAATCCATGCTCGGGAAGCTTCTCGCTCAAACGCTTACCCACCCACGTGCCCGCGAAACTGGCCGCAACTGCGGCCACAATCAAGACAATGTATGGCTTGTAGTCGAAGCCGAACCAGGCGTAGCCGACAATCTTGAATACGGACATGCCAGACAGACAGCCCGCCATGGTGCCTACGATCTGCCGCCTGTTGAGCCCGGTATGCAGGATGACCGAATGCAACAGCGCCCCGTAAGCGAACAGCGTTGAGAGCAACGAATGGCCAAAACCAACAATAGCCCAGGGGTGTTTCAATTTCGGGCGCCAAGAAACTTCGGGCAACCAGATCGAGACCAACATGACGATGGCGATCGCGATGGCAATAGCGTTCTCGGGTAAAGCGAAATAGGCCTTTGCACCCAGAGCCGTGCCAACGACGCTGCCAATAAGGAACGGGTTGACGATCTTCCAGTCGATAAACCGCCAGAACATAGCGACCCGGCCAAAGGTCGAACCAATTAGAAGGCCGGAGTGCAATGGAACGACCGCGGTAACTGGCAATACGGTAGTGGTGGTCGCGAGAATAATCATGGCGCCACCAATGGCGAACGCGGCGTTGAAAGCCGCGGCGACGAAGCTACCGGCAACTAATACAACAAAGACCCAATCCGGCTGCATCCTACGCCGTCACTGCGTGCAGCGATGCGTCCAGCGTCTCCAGCATTAGATCGGCTTCAGCTTTGCGCAGCACCATTGGCGGCCGCAGCTTCAGGATATTGTTGTCAGGACCGATCGAGCCTGTTAACACGCCGCGTTCGCGTAGATCGTTAACGACTCGCGCGGTGATCTCAGTGGCCGGTGAGCGCTCTACTCTGTCGGCAACCAGCTCCACAGCGATAAACAACCCATTGCCACGCACATCGCCGATGACTTCATGCGTCTGAGCAAGTGCTTTGAGTCCGGCAACAATATGCCGACCAAGTTGCGCGGCATTCTGTTGCAGACCCTCACCCTCAATGACATCGAGCACGGCAAGCGCCGCCGCACACGACACGGGATTGCCGCCAAAGGTATTGAAGTAGCCGTCACCGCTGCTGAATTCATCGACCAATGCGCGACTCGTCACCATAGCCGCTATCGGATGACCATTGCCCATCGGTTTGCCCATGGTGACGATGTCCGGAATCAAGCCGTCAGCCTCGAATCCCCAGAAGTTATCGCCAGTGCGGCCGAAGCCCGGCTGCACTTCGTCGGCGATGAACAGACCACCGGCCGCCCGAATGAGGTCGGCCGTTTTTGCCAGGTATCCCGGTGCGGGCTTCACTATCCCGCCACTTGAGATGATAGTGTCGATTATGAACGCGGCAGGCTTTATGCCACGCCCCCGCAATGTATCGATGGCGGCATTGACGTGTGCGGCGTAACGCTCACCTGCATCTGCGTCGGTATAGAGGCCGCGGTAGCAATCCGGATTTGGCACCGTCACCACATACGGGGGTCGCTTTTCGGCCGGGCAGTCCTCGCTGCTGATTTCATGAATCGCCTTGGTGTTGCCGTGGTAAGCGAAGTCCGTAACGATCAGGCCTTCGCCACCGGTTGCGGCGCGCGCAATACGCAGAGCAAGTTCACTGGCCTCACTACCCGTGCAGCAAAACATCGCAGTATCAAGCGAGTCCGCAAACTTCCCGGTCAGACGCTCCGCATAATCCAGCACGTTCTCGTGCAGGTAACGCGTATGCGTATTGAGTTTCCCGGCCTGTTCACAAATCGCTGCCACCACTTGCGGATGGCAATGCCCTACATGCGGCACGTTGTTATACATATCGAGGTACTTGCGACCGTCCGCATCGTACAGCCAGACGCCCTCGCCACGCACAAGGTGCAGGGGCTTGTCGTAGAAAAGCCTATAGGCCGCGCCGAGCAAGTCTTTGCGCCGATTGAGTAACTCTTTGTCGTTCATGACATTGACCCGCAGCAGCTGAGCCTATACAAGGTGTGCACTATGCTAACGGTCTATAGCGACGATCACCAACTGCACCGCGGCAAGTACGAATTGTCGAACGGTGAGCTGTTGCCGTGTTTCGAAACACCGGAACGCGCCGATCTGGTGCTCAAAGCGGTGCAGGAAGCGAATCTCGGTGAGATCGTAGCGCCTGAGGACTTTGGCCTTGATCCGCTGCGTCGGGTTCACGATGCGCGCTTTGTGGAATTTCTGCAGGAAGCTTGGGACCTGTGGGCCGCCACCGGGCGTGAATGCGATGCTTTGCCATTGAACTGGCCTGTTCGCGGTATGCGCCAGATTGAACCCGAGCACATCGACGGCAAACTCTCGTATTTTTCGTTCGACGCCGGCAGTCCAATTATGAGCGGCACCTGGCAAGCGGTAAAAACGTCGGCGAATGTCGCACTTAGTGGTGCCGCACACCTGCGCGCCGGCGAACATTGTGTGTTTTCCCTGTGCCGACCGCCTGGTCATCATGCGGCGTCAGACTACATAGGCGGCTACTGCTATTTGAACAATGCGGCGATCGCGGCACAGTCCTTGCTCGACGAAGGCGCCGGCAAGATCGCGATCCTCGACGTTGACTATCACCATGGCAATGGCACGCAGTCGATTTTTTATGATCGCGACGATGTCTTGTTTGTTTCGATTCACGGCGACCCTGCTCAGGAGTATCCGTACTTTCTTGGGCGCGCCGATGAAACCGGCGAAGGCAAAGGCGAAGGATTCAACGCGAATTTTCCACTGCGTTGGCAAAGTAGTGCCGAGCTATGGTTTGAAGCGCTAGCAAAAGGCCTCGCGTTGATCGCCGATTACGCACCGGACTATTTATTGATCTCTCTTGGTGTAGACACCTATATAGAGGATCCAATCTCAGAGTTTCGTCTGACCAGTGACGACTACCAAACGCTTGGATCACGCATCGCAAGCCTTGGCTTGCCGATGCAGTTTATTCTCGAGGGCGGCTATGCCGTCGATGCCATTGGCACCAATGCAACGAATGTTTTGCGCGCAGCGGTAAAAGGAAATGACAACATATGACTGACACCCTCAAATCAGCAGGATGGTGGGGCGGCATCGCCGTTGCCGTCGCTATTTCGATATTGGCCGGCTACGCCGCGGACTGGGTTGGCACCGCGCTACTCGGTTTTGACAAGAGCCCGATCAGCGCCATCATGATGGCCATCATTCTGGGCATGATCGTCGCAAATACGATCCCGCTACCCGCAGGCCTGCAGTCTGGGCTCAAATTTTGTACCAGCGCTGTTTTACGCATAGGCATCATGCTGCTCGGCATCCGCCTTAGCCTGCTCAGTGCCGGACAATTCACGCTTGTTGCACTGCCTTTCGTGCTCGCCGCTATTGCCGCAGGGCTTCTAACAGTTGGATTGATCGGCCGCTACATGGGATTGAGCAAGCAGTTGAGTGGGCTCATTGCAGTCGGTACCAGCATCTGTGGTTGCACAGCAATTGTCGCGGTCGCCCCGTTGATCAAGGCAAACGAATCAGAGATTAGCTACTCCATCGCCTGCATCACAATCTTTGGCCTTGCCGCCATGTTCTTTTACCCATTGCTCGCTCATTACGCCTTCGCCGATCAACCGGCGTTGGCAGGTCTGTTTCTAGGCACGTCAATCCACGAGACCGCGCAGGTAGCGGGTGCCGGAATGATGTACGAAGCGCAATACAACTCTCCCGTCGCACTTGAGCTAGCTACAGTGACCAAGTTGGTTCGAAACCTGTGCATGATCGCCGTAATTCCACTGGTCGGCATTCTGTACGGTTCCGAACGCACCGCCGGCGATAGCGGCAAGATCAACTACCTCGCAATGATCCCGTGGTTCATCGTCGGCTTCGCGGCGATGTCAGCCATTCGGACCATCGGTGACCAGGGCGAGATGGCATTTGGCATCCTCGAACCAGCGCAGTGGAACCATGTGGTGCTTATTACCCGTGATATCGCAGAGCGCTGCCTGCTCATCGCCATGGCGGCGGTAGGACTCACTTCTATGTTTTCCGGCATGCGCAATATCGGCCTCCGTCCCTTCGCTCTGGGTCTGTTCGCGGCGTTACTGGTCGGCGGCGTCAGCTTTACATTGATCAGCGCATTTGCACCACGGCTAATGAATATGATTGGCTAGGTAATATGCCGCTAGTTGCCCACAACGATTTGCCAACATTCCAGGTCCTGAGGGATCGCGGCCAGACTGTGTTGTCGCTGGGTCGCGCGCATGAGCAAGATATCCGAGAACTGCACATCGGCTTTCTGAACATGATGCCGGATGCGGCACTGACAGCGACCGAGCGCCAGTTCATTCGCATGGTCGGCAGCAGCAATCCGATCGCGCAATTCTATGTTTATCCGTTCTCGATACCGGAACT
>CAYWYT010000216.1:0-4893 GCA_964462665.1 uncultured Woeseiaceae bacterium
AAGTGAATCGGGCAGGGCATCTATTCGGTCGCAAAGACGGTTCGGGCAAGAAGTTCTTGATGATCGGGCACCTCGATACCGTGTTCGAGGCCGACGATGCGTTTCAGTCCTATGTTCGCGAAGGTAATGTCGCTCAGGGCCCGGGTGTCGACGACATGAAGTCGGGAAACGTCGTTGTCGTTTATGCGCTCAAGGCGCTGCAGGAAATTGGTGTGCTTGATGACCTTGCCGTGGTCGTGAGTTACACGGGCGATGAAGAGAAAGCAGGCCAGCCTTTGTCGATATCGCGCCGCGATCTGGTAGAGGCGGGCAAATGGGCCGATATTGCTCTGGGCTTCGAATCTGCGGTTCACTATGACGATGTCGACTGGGCAACGACGTCACGGCGCAGCTCAAGCAGCTGGACGCTGGAAACGACGGGCAAGCAAGCGCACTCGTCGGGCGTGTTTAGCGAGGGAACCGGAGCAGGCGCTGTCTACGAACTTTCGCGTATCTTGAATGCGTTCTATGAAGAGCTCAGAGACGAAGAATTTCTCACCTTTAATGCGGCCAATATTCAGGGCGGCACAGACGTTGAGTACGACGAGCAACTGAATCGAGGCAGCAGTTTTGGAAAAACCAACATAGTGCCGAGAAAGGCAGTCGCGAACGGCGATATTCGCGCCATCTCGGAAGAGCAGCTGATTCGCGCGCGTGCTCGAATGCGAGCGATTGTCGCAAACAGTTTGCCGCAGACTTCGGCGAGTATTCACTTCATCGACAAATACCCGTCGATGTCACCGACCGACGGCAACCAGCGATTGGCAGACGTGTTATCACTGATCAATGAGGATCTCGGGCGTGGTCCCATGTCTATCTTGCACCCGCTAAAACGGGGCGCCGCAGACATATCTTTTGTCGCGCCATACAGTGATGCGCTCGCAGGTCTGGGTGCGCTCGGAAGTGGCGGACATACACCGAACGAAAGCCTCGAACTGAGCAGTATGTCGCTCGCGATCAAACGTGCAGCTGTTCTGATCTATCGCCTGAGTAACGAATGAGCCACGACCACGCAAGTGGCAACATGCGACGCGTAATGATCGCGCTGGTTTTGACCGGTGCGTTCATGATCGTCGAAGTTATTGGCGGCATCATTTCGGGATCACTTGCGTTGTTGGCCGATGCGGGCCACATGTTGACCGATACGATGGCACTTGCGCTGGCGGCGGTCGCCTTTCATGTGAGCAAACGTCCGGCCGACGGAAAACTAACCTACGGCTATCAGCGTTTCCAGATCCTGGCGGCGTTCGTCAATGGTTTAAGCTTGATCCTGGTCGTCGCGTGGATTCTTTATGAGGCAGTCGATCGTTTTCGTAATCCCACCGAAATACTGGGCAATACCATGTTGCTAATTGCAGCTATCGGCCTGGTCGTAAATCTGGTCTCGTTCCTGGTATTGCACGGTGGTGATCGCGAAAATTTGAACATTCGCGGTGCCGCGATTCACGTAGCTGGCGACTTGCTGGGATCAGTAGCCGCGATTATCGCGGCGATTGTCATTATATACACCGGATGGACGCCGATCGATCCGCTGTTGTCGGTCGTAGTAGCAATGTTGATATTGCGCAGCGCCTGGGTACTGGTGAAGCGTAGTGCGCATGTATTGCTTGAGGGCGCACCTGACTGGCTGGATCTCGATACGATGCAAAAACGCATCATTAGCAAGGTGCCGACGGTGATCGGTATTCACCATGTGCATGTTTGGGGCCTCACGCCGCAGGACCTGATGTTAACGATGCACGTGCGTTTGCAGGGTGCTCCGACGAACCCAACGGAGTGCATACGCCACATAAAGGAAGTACTAAAAGCAGAGTACGGTATCGGGCACACCACGGTAGAAATTGAAACCGAAGACTGCGCCGACCACTAGGCTGCTTATTTATCGTCCGGTTCGATCATGCCGATGTAGGGCAGGGTCCGATCACGTTCGGCGTAATCCAGACCGTAGCCGACGACCCATTCGTCGCCAATGCCGAAGCCGATATAGTCGATAGGTACTTCAACCTCTGCGCTGCCCGGTTTGTGCAACAGTGCGCAGGTGCTGATTGACGCCGGTCGATGCGACTTGAGCATGCCGATCAGGTACTTCAGCGTATGTCCGGTATCGACGATGTCCTCAACAATCAATACATGCCGATTCTCGATGTTGCCGCGCACGTCCATCACGAGTCGCACCGCTCCGCTCGCGATACTGCCGCTGCCGTAACTGGATACCGCGATAAATTCTATGGTGCGTGGGATTGTTAGTCGCCGCGAGAGGTCGGCAAGAAAAATAAATGAGCCTTTCAATACGCCGATCAAAACGATATCGCCTTTGTCAGCATAGTCGACAGAAATCTGATCGGCCAATTCGCGGACCCGTTGGTCGATGTCTGCTTCGCTGATTAGGACAGCGGGAAGTTGTTCGCTCACGTTAGTTTCCTGAGTACGCGAATGCGGTAAGGTAGCACAATATGAAACGCACAATTGCGATTGCAGGAAACATGGGTTCAGGCAAGTCGACGCTAGTGGAGTTCCTGTCGCGAACCTACAATGTCGCGCCTTTCTATGAGCCTAACGATGAGAACCCATATCTCGAAGACTTCTACGCAGATATGAAGAGTTGGGCTTTTCAGTCACAACTGTATTTCTTGAGCAGTAAGTTTCGCTTGCATCAGGAGTTGGATCGGCATGACGGCGTTGTGGCGCTCGATCGCACTATTTTCGAAGACGCGGAAATTTTCGCGACGGCCTTGTATCAGATGCGCAAGATTTCAAAGCGTGACTGGGATACTTATCAGGGATTCTACAAGGCGATACTCGACGCGATACGCCCACCTGATTTGATGATCTATTTGCGCTGTTCGATGCGTCCGCTGCGGCAACGCATAAAGTTACGCGGTCGGCCCATGGAGCAAGACGTGCCACTGGCCTATCTAAAACGCCTGGACACGCTGTATGAAGGCTGGATATCCAATTACAAGATGAGCGATGTCCTGGTGCTGGAAACTGACAAGCTGGACTACATCAATGATGTGATCCATCGCCTCGACGTTATGCAGCGCATTGAGGCGGTGCTTCCTCACGAGATCGGCAAGCCCGACGCCTGTTAATTCAAGCCCGAGCCGCTCTATTCAACATAATCCTGTGATGCGCCGCACATCCGTAACATTCCCTATTGCCATCAGTAATGCGAATCATTATCATTTCTGTCATGGCTGCTTCTGACAATACACTCGCAACACTGAAACGGGGCCAAACCGGCACCATTCAGTCAATCGATTCGTCGGACCCACAGGTTCAGCGTCTTATGGTGCTCGGGCTGGTAGAGGGTACCGAAGTCGAGTTGGCCGGTGCTGCACTGGGAGGCGACCCGATGGAGTTTCGTTTTTTCGGTAGCGGCATTTCATTGCGACGCGAGCAGGCGAGTCAATTTACTGTGACGCATCGCGATAACGGTGACTAAAGCAACCGAAACCCGCGTATTTCTCGACGACATTCCACGACGCCGGCAACCAGATGCCAGCATCGCGGTTGTCGGTAGCCCGAATGCGGGCAAGAGCACACTCTTCAATCGTCTGACCGGCCTGCGGCAACGCATTGGCAACTATCCCGGCGTAACCGTCGAACGTCACATTGGATTGCTCAAAGTTGACCATCAGGTCGTTGAGCTCGTCGACCTTCCAGGCACGCATGGACTCAGCGCACATTCATTTGAAGAGCAAATCGCTGTGGATGTCATTTTCGGTCGCATGGCGGGCACGCAACCGCCCGACGGGATATTGGCTGTCGTTGATGCGACCAATCTTTATCAGGGGCTGTTTCTCGTTCAACAGCTGATTGAGTTGGAGCTACCGATCGTCGTTGCTCTGACAATGACCGATGCTGCGCACGCGAGCGGTTTAAATATCGATATCGAAAAGCTTTCGGCGCATTTGGGTGGCACTCAAATCTGCCGTGTCATCGCGACTACAGGCGAGGGTATAGCAGCGCTTCGAAATGCACTGGTCGAACTCGCACAGCAAGCGGCCCCAAAATCAGTATCAGCATGGCCGGAATTATCTGCGGCAGCATCTGAACTCAGCGCCGACGCAACCGTGCCGGTGCGCCGAGCCGAAGTTGAGCGCCTGTTGATCGACGGTGCCACCGGCGCACATGCAAATGTACTTGAGTACCTGGGCGAGGGTGCCGCCAGCAAGCTTGAGCAGTGCCGTGACCAGTTATTCGGTGCGGAGCCGCCGCTCGCAAGAGAGGCGCGGGTTCGCTACGCCTGGGTCAGAGGCGTTCTTGAGGATGTTCAGGAAAAAGTACCCGCTTTCCTATCCTGGCGGACTCACGTAACGCAGTTCATGAATCAACCCATTCCCGGAACAATTGGTTTGTTTCTGGTTATGGCAATCGTTTTCCAGGCTGTGTTTGCCTGGGCTACACCGATGATGGAATTGATCGACGGCTGGACGGCAGCACTGGGTAGCGTGGTCGCTGGCCAACTTGGCGACGGTTGGTTTTCGAGTTTGATCGCGGACGGTGTTATCGCCGGCGTCGGCAGCGTGATTATTTTCTTGCCACAAATTCTCATCTTGTTTCTATTCATCATTTTGTTGGAAGACTCCGGATACTTAGCTCGTGCTGCGTACCTGCTGGATCGAGTAATGCGCTCAGTTGGCTTGTCTGGTCAGTCGATTATTCCAATGATTTCCAGTTTTGCGTGTGCCGTGCCGGGCATCATGGCGACTCGAGTCATCCCCAATCGACGCGATCGCATCGCGACCATCATTGCAGCTCCTTTCATGACCTGTTCGGCGCGCCTGCCGGTATATGCGTTACTGATTGCGGCTTTTGTTCCAGCCAGCGATGTTGGCTTCCTCAATCTTC
>CAYWYT010000217.1:0-4866 GCA_964462665.1 uncultured Woeseiaceae bacterium
CAACGGTGTGCGAACCTTCCGGCAGAATTTCTTCACTGACAAAACTACCAGTGTCATCAACCGGGATAGGCCGGCCAGCTACCCACACTTCGTGGTCGGCCGGCACGCCCGAGCCGCGCACGTTAACGGTGCCACTCGAGAGACCAATGTTATGCAGGTCAAGGCGATCTTCGCCATAAGCTTGTAACAGGTCGGGGTCCGGGTCAGGCCAGGTTTGCTCAAATTCTTCGGCGTCGATCGGGCTGGCCTGATCGTAAATTACCCATAGTGGTTGCGGCTGCGTCTCGTCGAAATTGCCATCTTCGCTGTAGGCGCGCAGTACATAGCTATGCTGGTCGTGCGACTCCGACAATGCGGCGACGGTCGGCGTCCATTTCGCCGTACCTTCGAGATCGATCGGCACGATATCCAGCGGTTGCGACTGCGGTGAACGGCCCGGCTTGAAGACGCGAATCTCGGCGTGATCAATGAATGACGAGTAGTTCGTGTACATGCGGAAGTAGATCGGCGATGCCTTGTCCTGGTTCGGCAGGCGAAAGCTGCCACCGTAGATCGGTCGGGTCGGTTGCACTTCGCGAACGACGGTCGTGCTCGATGGCTGCGCGGCCACACTGAGGCGCGGCGCCGAACTCAGATTGTCATAGCCAAACTGGATGTCCACCTTGGCCAGAGCAACGTCGGTACAGCGCTGTATGTCCGAGGAGCTGCGCTTCGGATCGTCGATAGGTCTGCCATCAACAGTGATACGCATCAGGTTTAAACCGAGCGGGTTCTGCGGCTGCAGTTCCCGCGTAATTCGGGTGATATCCACACCTTCATAATCGTCGAGAACGGCAAGTTCATCGTAGACGACCTGTATGGCAACATGCGACGTCTCGCCCTGCACAAAGCCCGCATTAACAACATCGTCTGAGTGCACATAACCGCGGCCTTCGAACTCCGACTGGCCATCCTCAAGCTGCATCGCGGCGGCGATAACGTCCATCGTGCGGCGAGCACGCGCCGCCGACAGACCGATGTCATCACCGTAGACTGACGCAGTGCGACGCTCGAGCCGCTCGTTACTTGTGTAGCCCACGAACCGCAGCCGTGGATTTGTCTTGTCCGCGACGTCCGCCAGAGCGCGCTCCAGTTTAGTCGTGTAATCCGCCGGTATCAGCGGCTCACCATCGACTATTTCGATGTTCGATATATCGCCCCACGGCGCCTGATAGATACGAGTAACGATCTCGGCACCGATGTCTTCCGGACAAAATTGCGGTTCGTCCGGCAGGTCCTGTAGCGGATCGTCGTACCAGAATTCAACTTCTACGCGGCGGTTAAGAGCCCTGCCTTGTGAGGTCGCATTCGACGCCAAAGCTTTGCTGGCACCACGGCCGTCACTTTCGATGACTGAAGAAGGAAGATTCAGGCCATCCTGAACGGCCAGTGCAACGCGGCGTGCTCTGGCTTTCGACAGGTTTTCCTGGTCGCCATAAATGCGTTCGGCGCGACCAGAGAGGGGTGAATCATCCGAGTAACCAACAAAGCGGACAATTACATTTTCTTTGTTGTGCAGATTGTCGAGTGCCTGGCGTATACCTTCGACAAACACATCGTCCACGTCGATTGCTTCGGCACCAAATTGTAGCGGTGCGACCAGGTTCTGTATGCGCGCACGTTTCGCGTGGCCATCGATATAACGCAACTTACACACGGTCTCCATGCGGCAGACCTTGACGCGCTGAATCTCGTGCGGCACCAGGAATTCTTCCAGGCCAGCCTTTTGCGCCACCTCGTCATACCAAACTTCAACCTCGACGCGACGGTTTAGCGACTGGCCCGCGGCAGTGTCGTTGCTCGCGACCGGTAATGAATCGCCGGCCCATGCGTACGAAATTGCTTCAGCAGGTAACGCCAGAGCCGTCTGGAAGTGCTCGGCGACCTGTCCGGCACGCTCGCGCGAGAGGCCGGCATTGTCACCGTAGATTTCGATAAGTCTGGGCGACAACGGTCGGTTGTCTGCGTGCCCAACGAGGTGCAGGCGCACATTGAGCCGATCCTTCATGCGGTCGAGAATCTCGCCCAGCGACTCGACTGTCGTGTCGGGAATATTTGCCAGGCCCGTTTCGAATCGAACCGGCGGCACCAGGTTGCTGAGCTTGATCGTTTCCAATGCGTCGGTCAGCGTCTCGCGCAACTCGATCGTATCGCCCATTTCTTCTTCAATGCGATCTGGATCCTGCACCCATTTGGTAACCGGTTCGTCCAATGACAGGTGACGCTCGACCGCGGCACCGATCGGCATCTCGTCATCATTTGCCTGCGATGCCAGCGGCATCAGCAATACCAGAACTGTTGCGAATCTCGTCAGCGCGTTCATTCCCGCACCTCCCTGGGCCGTTCCGGCGGTCCGCCAAGGCGCCAGAAAATTTCCGGCTCGACGACCAGCTTGTAACAGCAGTTCTTCTCGTCCCAGGCTGCCAGAATGTCGTTCTTTAAGGCTTCCAGACGCCGCTCAACCAGAGACTCCTCTTCAACGTCAGCGACGTAGGAAAGGCGTAAGGTGGCGGGCGCTGTGGCGAGTTCTCTCAGTAGCACGTTGATGCGTGGCTTCCACTGCGGCCGCATTTCAATCGAACCTGGCTCGAAGACCGGGTCAGCAACATCCAAACCGACAACGCGGTGAATGGACGCGCCAAAGTTCATCTTCAGTGATTTACCGCGAGTAGCGCGCTGTACCTGCACCGGTCGCGTCGAGGAGCGGAAGCCACTCGGCAATGTACGGTCGTCCAGCTTCAACACGAACTCGCTGCCGCGGTATTCGTTCGGCACGATCGCGCAGGTAATGTGATAGCGGCCATCATTGTCGGTCGTTGCCGCGAGGCCACGGGCCGTTACCAGCCGCACACCGGGCAGGCCGGTTTCGTCACCGTCCTGGTAGCCGTTTCTATTTAAGTCGTCGAAGACCTTGCCTGTGACATCGGAGCAGTCGAAGGTCGGGTCGGGCACGAGACGTACTGTTGCCTCTGCCTCCGGTGACATCACGACGCCGGTCAGCGAACTTATCGCCTGCGCCCGGTTGATGAATTCGCCCTCGGACACACCGGCACCGATGGCCAGTAGTAGTTTGATCTCATGCCGCTGATCCGTGGCCAGCGACTGGCTGGACCAGGTCAGCTCGCGTCCGGCGATCATCGGCTCGGCAGGCACGTTGTCGAAGCGCGCCGAGCCCTCGACATAGCGGAAGCCGGCAGGGAAGCGATCCACGATCGAAACCTCGGTCAGGCTGGCGCCGTAGGAATTAGTTACCGTGATGATGTACGGGACCATCTGCCCGCGCGTAACGTTGACAGCCGGTGTGGTCTTGCTAACCGCGACCGCGCCGTCAAGCCGCGGATCGAGCGGAATATGGTTGTTGAACAGCTGGCTGGAGCCCGGTACCTGAGTATCGTCAAGCGTCAGGAACAGTTGGTAGGCCGTGCCAGCACTGCGTGCAGGTACCGCGATCGTCGGCGCGAACTCAGAGACATTTGCCTCACAGTAGTTCGCGGTCGCGAGCACGGCGTCGGTGCCGGACCCGGCGCAAGCCGGAACGTCGAATGGCAGCGTTGTTTGGCTCGATGCCGGTGGAATGAACGCAGACAGGCCGGTCACCCAGGTGCTGTCCGGTGTCGTTACACGAATAAGGTAACTCAGCCCGGTCGGGCAGGACGGGTCGGAGAAGTTGATATCAAATTTGTAGTAGCCGTTGCTGACGGTGACCTGATCCTGCTGCCTTGGGTCATCGAAGCAGCTGCTCGGCACTGGCTGGTCGTTGCGAACGTCGACCAACGTGAGTCTGGCGCCGCTAACTGGCGTGCGTGATACCGAGTTGTAGACGACGCCATTCGGATCGACCGGCATGTTCTGGCCATCCCAGAGGCTGCCTTCCTGCACCTCGATGTCATCGATGCGCTGCAATCCGTCAGTGAAGTCGGAGTCGGTAGTGCCTAGTAACGCCGTTCGCGAACCGGCACCCGCTGCACTAAAGCGCACCGAGTAGCTGATGGTGGTCGCGTAGTTCGGCAGGACATTGGTAAACGCGTAGAAACCGTCGGCGCCGGAAAGCGTCGTGCGAATCGGCTGGTCGTCGCGCAGTAACTCCACTGTCCAGCCGGCGAGCGGTCGTTCGGTGTTGCCAAAGGTGTTGCTGTGGTCCGCGTCATGGAATACGTAGCCGTTGATGATGGCCGCGTTCGGCATGGCACCAAGGTCAAGCGAGACAGTGGCGTCGGCGAAGCGCAGCGGGTCATCCCAGGAGACGCGACCCATGTTGGTCACTGTATCGCCCACGATCAGGTTCGGGTCGACGACCGCACGGAAGCGCAGCACGGCCTGTTCGCCTGGCTCTAATGCAGCGTACTGGTTGAAGTAGTCTGCGGTGATCAGGCTGCCCGCGACGCTGACGCCAGCGGTCAGACCATTCAGCGTGGCGGACAGGTCAACGTAAGTCAGGTAACCCGGCGTGACTGCGTCGAAGTCGTCGTAGAGCGTTACGTACTGGGCGGGTACCGTGCCGATGTTGCGCACCGTTACCGTGTACTCGAGTGTTTCGCCCGGCAGTGCGAGACCGCCACCAACTACCGCCACTTCCTTGATGATCGACAATTGTTGAACGTCACCAACCACAACGACCGTTGGTTCGGGCCCGGTCGACGGATTGCCATCGCCATCCGTCAGAGTGAATGGAACTTCAGCAGAATAAATGGTTGCCTGGTTGCTGATGATGGTGCCGGCTGGTACCGCAACATTCACCTGCATGTCGAACTGCACGACTGCGGACTCGCCCGGGTTGATAATGCCTTCGCCTGCATTCGGCACTGGCGGTGTCAGGTCGGCCGAACT
>CAYWYT010000218.1:0-4840 GCA_964462665.1 uncultured Woeseiaceae bacterium
ATCGCACTTACTCTGGCTGCGATCGTGTATTACCCGCCACTCTCGGCCAAGAACACCCCGGTTGATCCGCTGATCAATCATCACATTACAGCTAACCCCAAGGTCGACGTAGTGTTCGTGCTGGATACAACCGGCAGCATGGAAGGACTCATCCAGACTGCGAAAGAGAAGATCTGGTCGATCGCAACTACCATGGCTTCCGCGCAACAAACGCCAGAGATTCGCATCGGCCTGGTTGCGTATCGTGACCGCGGTGATGCGTACGTGACCAAGATCGTCGATCTCTCCGACGATCTTGATTCCGTGTACGCATCATTAATGGATTTCGAGGCGAACGGCGGTGGCGATGGGCCCGAGAGCGTGAACAAAGCACTCTACGACGCGGTACACAACATGTCCTGGAGCCAGCAAGACCAGGCTTACCAGGTCATCTTTCTGGTCGGCGATGCGCCACCGCACATGGACTACAACGAGGTGCGCTACCCGCAGATCGTCGCATCCGCGATGCAGAAAGGTATCGTCATTAACACCATCCAGTGCGGTGAGGTTCAGTCGGCGATCGAGCCCTGGACACAGATTGCGAGTCTTGGACACGGTATCTTCTTCCAGGTTGAACAGGCCGGCGGAGCTGTGGCGTACAACACACCCTTTGACGAAGAGATCGCCGATTTGTCGGCACAACTCGACGACACGCGACTCTACTACGGCACCGAGGAAGAAAAGGAAAAGATGCGCGGCAAAGTGGCTGCGACCGACAAGTTACATGACGGTGCATCACTGGCCTCACTTGCACGACGCGGAGTTTTCAACGCATCGGTCGGTGGCCGGACCAATCTCATCGGTGACAACGAACTGGTCGCCGCATTCGCGAGCGGCAGCATTGATCTGATTGATATCGAGGAAGATGCTTTGCCTGCGGCACTCAAGCCGATGGCCCGTGCGGAGCAGGAAGCCTTCGTGGCCGAACTCGCTGAGGAACGCTCAGACCTGCAACGACAAATTCGGGACTTGTCACAAGACCGTGATGGTTATCTGGCCAAGAAAGTCGACGAAGCCGGTGGCTTGAAGGATTCACTGGATCAGAAGATCTACAACGCGGTCAAAGAGCAGGCAGGCGAAGCCGGGCTCAAATACGAAGACGGACCTGCGTACTAATAAATTACGCTAGAATCCGCGGTATTGGCTTTCCCCTCGCAGACCACGCACGCATCGCAAGCAGCGCGCCAAATATGACCGGGATTGTAAGGACGCTCGCCTCGGGACCGAAGTCGCCGCCGGTCACCCAGTTTGCAGCCAGCATGTCGTGCGTAAGGAGTGTTTGCTCCTCCGCATGGCCGCTCGCTGCATACCCGAACACGGTGGCCTGGAAGAAATTCCAGCCTGTATGCATGCCAATCGACATCCAGAGCTGGCTGGTACTCAAGTAGCCGTAGATTCGCAGGTAACCGAAAACGACGATGATTGCGGTTGATAGCAACCCTGCGTTGGGGTTCATGGAATGCAGGAGGCCGTATAGCAAACAAGACACAATAACCGCCGTCTTCATGCCCATGCCCTCGATCATGTTTTGCAGGATATAGCCGCGGAAAACGAGCTCTTCCCAAAAACCAATCAGTGCCGTGATGACGAGTGGACCTGCGAGGATCGTGACAATCGACCAGCCGCTGGCAGAAAACTCAACGTTGCCGATATAGCCCAGAAAAACCATTGCGCCAAAAACAGTGCCCGCCATTAGTCCGCTGAGGAGAAAACCGAACAACAGGTCGGCTGCACCTCGTTTGCTCCAGCTCAGGCCAAGCGAGACAAAACTCTTTTTGTCGACCCAACGACGTGCGATATACACCGCCGGCGTTGCGGTAGCCGCGATGATAACTATGATCATGTACGAGGACTTCGAGAACTCGAGCAACGCGCGCAGGCCAAACAACAACGGCAACGCAATGGCGTAGAAAATACCCAGAAAGGCGGCAATACGCCATCCTGCCTTCAGTCGACCGTCTTGCGCGCTGCAAAACCAGGCGCGGATTTTCTTCATTTTACTCATCAACACATCACAGATGCGTGATGCGACTGATTGGATGCAAAATTTAGAATTACGGGAGACTAGTACTGTAGACATCCGTCTCAGGATGGAATGCATACCACGCAAACCAGAACGCCATTGTGGTGGGAATTTCGGATCCGTCGGCTTTGACAACCCGTGCCGTCCGATTATCTGCGTCGAATTCGACGGTAAATTTCTCGCCCACAAACTCATCGTCAAAACTGTGCTTGCCCTTTTTTAATTCCTTGAATGGATACGCTTTGAAACGGCCATTGATTTCGAGTCCCATAACGACTTCTTTGCGTCGGTACCTATCATCCGATTCCGCAACCGGAAAATACAACTTACCGTTACTGCCGTAGTTGGGGTACGGATTCACTCTGTAGCTTCGTGAATATCCGGTCTTACTCGAGAGCACTTGGGTGTCGGGATGCCTTTCGAGCCATTCGGGCCAGCTAGTATGTGACAACGGCAGTTGTTTAAGGCGCGTTCCCTGCATCGGGCCGCTTACGGCCTGGACCATTAGCTGTGACCACAGGGAGCCAGTGCTCCGGTCGTACATCAGTACGTCGCTGTTATACAACAGTCCGGACACGCCGAATTCATATTTTCGGTTATTGATCACTGCTTCGAATGCCGTGCCGCTGCCGCACAGGGGGCAATAGGTTATGACGACTGCGGTACCACCAACGACGTCGTTAACGATTTCATGGTAGTTGAGTATTCGTATCGGATACGCACGAGCGACGCCGTTTATGGATATACCTAATACACGGTCACGGTCTTTAAGGTAACCCGCATCATCAGCGGTAACGAATTTTGGATCCTCCAATGACGGAATTCCGTCGCGAGGTGGCCCGCCCTTCTTAATCTCATCGACAGGAATCAAGGCATTGTCGAGACTGAATCCGTTCATGGATTCTGCGCTCGCAGTGGATAGCATCAACAACAACAGGCCCGTCAGCCAAAAGTGTATCGAAGAATAATCAGGCTTCCGCATATTAACTACGACCGTTCGACATAGTTGCTTATTACAGCCTGGCGACACTCAATCGAGTCAACGGGTAGATCGACAAGCGGACTCTGTGTCAGAATCCGACTTATAAATCGACAGGAGGACACCTTATGGGGGTCTTTGAATACATCGGCGTCCTCGTCTCCGTGATCATGGGCCTTGGCATTACCCATCTGGCAACAGGTGCGACGAAACTGATTCAGTATCGTGGTGAAGTGCGATTCTATCTGACGCACATGATCTGGACGTTCAACATCCTCATCTACATCCTTCTGATCTGGTGGGGCATGTTCTCATGGAGTGGTCATGAAGACTGGTACGCATACGAATACCTGTTCATTACATTTTACGCGATCGTTTCTTTCTTTCTTGCTGCGATGTTGTACCCGTGGGACATGGCAAGGGACATCGATATCAGTGAGTATTTTTTCAAAAGTAGAATTTGGTTTTTCGGCGCGCTGCTTGTCGCATGGTGGATCGATGTCCCTGCAACACTCCTAAAGGCAAGCGCAGGACTGCGTCCAGTTCCAGAGGGATATTTCGGGTTTATCGGCATACAAACGCTGATTGCGTGTATCGGTATAGGGACTCGAAATCGTCTCGTCCATTTGTTGCTGTCGATCGCTTTTCTCGCGATCGCCCTAATATTGGTGCTGTTTTCTGCTCAGTCTAGAATTAGCGGCTGAGGTATTGGCGCGTCACGCTTTACTTCGCCCGAATAAGAATATTCACCGCACCAGACCCTGAAGACACCGGCACTTCTTTGATAGTGACGTATTTCTGCTGACGCACCAGCTCGCCCAGTTTCTGAAAACCGTAGTTGCGAGGATCAAACGACGGGCTGTTTTTAAGCAGCAGTTTTCCAACCACCGACAACTGCGCCCAGCCGTCGTCCTGCGCCGCGGCATTGATCGCGTTAATAACCATCGGCTTCAGTGGATCTGCTTCTGGTTTCGCTTTCGCGTCTTTAGTCTTGCTGGGTTTCAAAATATCGGAATAGATAAACCGATCACACGCCGCCACAAACGGCTTGGGTGTCTTTCTCTCGCCAAAGCCGTAGACGACCAGGCCGCTCTCGCGAATTCGAGTTGCCAGACGTGTGAAATCACTGTCCGACGACACCAGGCAGACTCCGTTCAGCCCACCGGCATGCAGCAGATCCATCGCATCGATGATCAATGCAGAATCGGTTGAGTTCTTGCCGCTCGTATAGGCGAACTGTTGAATGGGTTGAATCGCCATCTCGTGCAGAACGTTCTTCCATTTCGTAAGACTCGGTGTGGTCCAGTCGCCATAGGCGCGCTTCACGGTCGCGGTGCCGTAGCGCGACACTTCTGCCAGCAGTTCATGAATTACCGAAGCTTGTGCGTTGTCCGCATCAATCAGGACGGCAAGATTGTCGTTTGTACTATTGGCCATGTTGGTGGTCACCTATAAGTTGTTGTTTGCACAGTGCCAGACTCTTAGCGCAGAATCGAGGAAAACTGCTCCTTACGCTAGAAAAAACACGGCCCACAGAATCACTGTGATTATGGCCGTTGCAATATCGAGTTTCTTTCTTGCGGGCAGTTGGTGATGCAGTTTTTGACACCGCGAAAGAAACAAGCTCCAAATCACAATCGTGACGATGAAGAAGGGTATGAAATAAGCCATGGCGCTCGTGTCTTGGCAACTGTATTTTGGCATACAGGCCAGCTTCATGGACGTCATCAAGATCCCGCCGGCAAACAGAAAGCTCAACAAAACCTCGCCGAGCGTGTGCAGCAATCGATGCTGCCATG
>CAYWYT010000219.1:0-4829 GCA_964462665.1 uncultured Woeseiaceae bacterium
AGGCCGATGCCTGGGATGATTGTGTACAATTGATGACGATGCATTCGGCCAAGGGCCTCGAGTTTCCGCTGGTATTCATGTCGGGGATGGAGGACGGCTTATTTCCGCACCAACGCTCCATCTCGGATCCAAATGGCCTCGAGGAGGAACGCCGACTATGTTACGTCGGTATCACCCGGGCGATGCAAACACTGTACATTAGCTATGCTGAACAGCGTCGCCTGTACGGCATGGACAACTATTCGCAGCCATCGCGATTTATTGCAGAGATTCCGGGAGAATTCGTGGAAGAGATTCGGCCAAAAGTAAAAGTATCCAAACCCACGCGGGCGCGGAATGTCGGAAGAACACCTATTCGCCAGGGATCTGAGATGGGCGTCAGATTGGGCCAGCGTGTTCGCCATCAAAAATTCGGTGACGGCGTTATTCTCAATTGTGAGGGTCAGGGCGCGCACGCACGAGTGGAAGTTAACTTTGAGACAGCGGGCACCAAATGGCTCGTTCTAAGCTATGCAAATCTCGAACTAATGTAAGCTTGGCGCGATGAAAATTCTCATTCTCGGCGCTGGTCAGGTTGGCTCCTCGGCTGCTTATCACCTGTCGCGTGAAGAGGCTAACGAAGTTACTGTCGTCGACAGGCGACCTGATGTCCTGCGTGAGTTGCAGGACCGACTCGATATTCGCACTGTCGTCGGCCACGCCGCACATCCCGAGGTACTCGGTCGTGCCGGAGCCAGTGACGCCGACATCATAGTTGCGCTCACCGATACCGACGAAACCAACATGATCGCGTGTCAGGTTGCGTACACGGCATTTCATACGCCGACCAAGATCGCCCGCATTCGCGCTGCCGAGTACATGAGCGCCAAAAACCTGTTCACGCAGGACGCCATCCCGATCGACGTACGCATCAGTCCGGAACAATTGGTTTGCGAATACATTGAGCAGCTAATCCTCTACCCGGGTGCCTCACAGGTACTCGATTTTGCGAATGGCCGCGTACGTCTGGTTGGTGCCCGCGCCGACAGGGACGGCCTGCTGGTGGGACAGCGTATCGCGACGCTTAAAGACCACATCCCGAATACCGAAGCGCGCATAGCCGCTATTTATCGCGACGGCAAGGCGATGCTGCCCGACGGCGATACGATTATTCAGGAAGGCGATGAGGTCTTTTTTATCACTGATCGTAAGGATATCCGCGTATTCATGAGTGAGATGCGGCGCCTTGAGGATCCGGTACGCCGCGTTGTTATTGCCGGTGGCGGTAATATCGGCGTGCGTCTGGCGCTGGCTTTGGAGCAGACCAACCAGGTCAAGATCATTGAACGCGACCCGCAACGCGCACGACATATTTCAGAGCAACTCAACAAGGCAATTGTGTTGGTCGGTGATGCGGCGGACGAAGAACTTCTGCTCGAGGAAAACATCGACAACGTCGACGTCTTTTGCGGCCTCACGAATTCTGAAGAAGCGAATATCCTGAGTTCCATGCTGGCCAAGCGGCTTGGCGCGCACAAGGTCATGGCCCTGATTAATCGTGCATCCTATGTCGACCTTGTTGAAGCCGGTAGCATCGATATCGCCATTTCACCGCAGCAAATCACGATCGGTTCATTGCTCGCGCACGTACGTCGCGGCGATGTCGTGAAAGTGCATTCGCTGCGCCACGGTGCTGCTGAGGCTATTGAGGCGATCGCACATGGTGAAAAAGAAAGCTCCAAGGTTGTCGGGCGCGCGATCGAGGATATCGACCTGCCCAAGGGCGCAGGCATTGTCGCCATTGTGCGCGGCGAGCAAGTCATCATTGCGCACCACGATACCGTCATCGAAAGCGACGACCATGTCATTCTGTTCCTCACTGATCGGCGCAAGATCGAACATCTGGAAAAACTGTTCCAGGTTGGCGTTTCCTTTGTCTGAGCATAGCTGGCAACGATGAACTGGACTGCGGTACAACGAATTCTTGGGCTGCTACTCATGATGTTCAGCCTGACGATGTTGCCGCCGATCGCTATAAATGCGGTTTTCGATGAGCAATCCTGGCTGCCATTCCTCGAGGGTTTTGTTCTGACTCTGGTTGCCGGTCTGATTATCTGGCTACCGGTGCATCGCTCGCGCAAGGATCTGCGCTTGCGCGACGGCTTCCTCGTTGTGGCCGCTTTCTGGACGGTTCTGGGCACCTTCGGTGCTGCGCCGCTGCTGTTCGCCGACAGTCTCTCGATGTCACTAACCGACGCCATTTTCGAATCGATGTCCGGGCTGACCACGACCGGCGCAACCGTGCTCACAGGTCTGGACGAGCTGCCGCGTTCGATTCTCTATTACCGACAGCAACTGCAATGGTTCGGTGGCATGGGAATCATCGTTTTGGCGGTCGCCGTATTGCCGATGCTCGGTGTCGGCGGCATGCAGCTATACCGCGCAGAAACTCCGGGGCCCGTTAAGGACACGAAGTTAACGCCGCGAATCACCGAGACCGCAAAGGCGCTTTGGTATGTTTACCTGGCGTTCACCATCGCGTGTGCTGTCGGCTATATGCTGGCCGGCATGAATTGGTTCGATGCGCTTTGCCACTCGTTTTCCACGGTGGCGATCGGTGGCTTCTCAACCCACGATCTGAGCATGGGCTATTTCGACAGTACCGCGATAGATCTGGTCGCAATTGTGTTCATGTTCGCTGCAGGCATCAATTTCTCGCTGCACTTTTTCGCCTGGCGATACGTGTCGGTCAAACACTACTCTCAGGACCCGGAGTTTCGTGGCTATTTTGGGATTCTGGTCGGGGTCTCGGTCCTGGTCATCCTGTGGCTGTTTCAACATAAAGTTTTCGACTCTCCGAGTGAGACTATCGTGAACGGCCTGTTTCAAGCTGTCTCTATAGCGACGACAACAGGCTTCACTACGGCTGATTTCTCTGCATGGCCTGCGGCATTACCGGTGCTGCTGATTTTTGCCAGTTTCGTTGGTGGCTCGGCTGGGTCGACCGCCGGTGGCATCAAAGTCGTACGTTGGTTGCTTATCTACAAGCAAGGCGTCCGCGAGATCGTCAGACTCGTACATCCCAGTGCAGAAATTCCGGTCAAACTCGGCAATAAGGCGGTTGGCCACAAAGTCGTTGATGCCGTTTGGGGGTTCTTCTCTATATATGTGGTCGTCTTCAGCGTCATGCTCATCGCAATGATGGCGACCGGTCTCGATCAGGTAACTGCGTTTTCTGCGGTCGCCGCGACCCTTAATAATCTCGGTCCGGGTCTCGGTGACGTTTCATCCGGCTTCATGACGCTGTCCGATACGGCGAAGTGGATTTCGATTGTCGGAATGCTGCTGGGGCGACTTGAGATTTTCACGCTGCTGGTTTTGATAACGCCGACTTTTTGGCGCCATTAGAGAGTCCTTGTCTAACGAGACGCGAAATCCGATCGATCGCTTAAGCGAAGCGACTGGAAAGCTCGTCGCCTGGCTAACCCTGGCCATGGTCATCGTCACCTTTATCATCGTCGTCATGCGCTACGTCTTTGACGCGGGCCTGATCTGGTTGCAAGAATCCGTAATCTGGATGCACGCCACCGTTTTTATGGTCGGGGCGGCCTATACGCTGATGCACGAAGAGCATGTTCGAGTGGATGTGTTCTATCGCAGCATGAGTCAACGAAGACGGGCCTGGGTAGACACACTTGGGGTGCTGTTCTTCTTGCTACCGCTGTGCGCGTTCCTCGCGGTAAAGTCATTCGACTTCGCGCTTACTTCCTGGTCAATGCACGAAGCGTCCCGTGAATCGGGCGGCTTGCCGTACCCGATACTGCCTCTGGTCAAATCGGTATTGGTAATTATGCCGGTCGCTGTTGGTCTGCAAGGACTGTCGCTCTTGCAGCGGTCAGTCGCCTGTCTGCGAAGTAAATAGCGATGGAATGGATTCCGCTGTTTCTGTTTCTATCGGTAATCCTCGTATTGCTCGCCGGTTTTCCGGTGGCTTTCACACTGGGTGGGACAGCGCTGATGTTTGCCGTCGTTGGTGTTCTCACCGGCAACTTCACCGAGGCTCTTCTGTCAGGGATGCCGAATCGAATTTTCGGCATCATGGCAAACGAAACACTTGTAGCCGTACCACTTTTTGTATTCATGGGCGTAACCCTTGAGCGCGCACGCATTGCGGAGGAGCTGCTCGATACCTTAAGTAGCTTGTTTGGTTCCCTGCGTGGCGGCCTTGGCATTTCTGTAACGCTGGTCGGGATGTTGCTCGCCGCAAGCACCGGCATCGTCGGAGCGACCGTGGTCACAATGGGTCTGTTGTCGCTGCCGACAATGCTGCGTCGCGGCTACTCGCCGGAAATCGCGAGCGGCACAATATGTGCGTCCGGCACGCTTGGGCAGATTATTCCGCCGTCCATTATTTTGGTCATGCTCGGCGACGTTATGACCACCGCTTATCAGCAGGCACAGCTGGACCAGGGTATTTTTTCTCCTAAAACAGTGTCGGTTGGCGACTTGTTCGCAGGTGCGTTGATACCAGGGCTGTTGTTAGTCATGCTCTACATGCTTTATATCCTTGTCGTCGCCTTCTTCAAGCCATCAGTCATGCCCGCACATGTGCGAGGCCCGGACGACAAAGTTTCTTTCATGCAGATTCTGCATGCGTTGTTACCGCCCTTGTTCCTCATATTCGCAGTTCTGGGCTCTATTCTAGGTGGCTATGCAACGCCGACAGAAGCCGCCGGCGTGGGTGCGATGGGCGCGCTATTGCTGGCGCTGTTGCGTCGACAACTGAATTACGTTCGCCTGCAAGAAATCATGCGCAGCACGTTAAAGATCAGCAGCATGGTATTCATGAT
>CAYWYT010000220.1:0-4812 GCA_964462665.1 uncultured Woeseiaceae bacterium
GCCCTTCTTTGGCCGGGTAGATGCCGTAGCCGCCAAGCAGGCAGTGCCAGGAAATGGTCGGATATAAGTGTTCGATCTTTTGTCGTCTTAGCTCGTCTGTAAGGTTCTTGCTGTCGGTCCACGCTGAGATAATGTCGTAGAGCGAGCGCGACAATTTGTCGTTGTTCGCGTTGTCTCGCCAATAGTCGGTATCGGTGCGTGAGTTCATAAGATAGTGCGCAACGATGTAGTCACGTACTCCATCGAAGAGACCGTTGACGCCCGCATTGAACCCATCCCGTTTTTCCGTCGTGAAATTGCCACTCTCAAGAGCGATAACGAAATTTTGAATAGTATCGAATACAAGCTGTAGCGCTGTCGCTTCGAGCGGCTCAATGAAACCTTGTGAAAGCCCGACGGCCACGCAGTTGCCTGCCCAATGTTTCTCTACGCGACCGACCTTCATTTTTAGATGGCGTGCCTCGACCTCGGTCGAGTCACCGACGCCTGTGAAGTTACGTAGCTCCTTCTCGGCTTCGTCGGCGGTTGTGTACTTCGAGCTATACACATAGCCATTGCCGATGCGGGAGGTGAGCGGGATAGTCCATGCCCAACCATTCTTGAGTGTGGTCGAAACGGTTTGTGGCGCGACTTCCTCTGGACGTGGCGTCGGCAGTACGACAGCAGCGTCATTAAAAAGGTTTTCGGCGAACGAGACAAAAGGGACTTGCAACGCACCTTGTAAGAGCGCCGAGCGAAAACCGGTGCAGTCGACGAAATAGTCGGCCTCGAAGCTGCGACCATCGCCATCGACAACGGACTCGATCAGGCCGTCCGCGCTGACTTTCGTGTCGACTATTTTGGTTTGAACGTGCTGCACGCCGCGCTGCCGTGCTATCTCCGCAAGATACTGGCCAAGCAGCCCTGAATCGAAGTGATAACCGTATAGAACTGTGAATGGAAAATTCTCTCCGGCGAACGGACTGAGCTTTTGTTCTGCCATGTACGAATTAAGGAAGAAGCTGTCGGGGTGACCTTCGACGTCATGGCCGTTGCGGCGTGCCAAACTATTGTGCAGGAATGCAGGCGCGGTGAAGTCGTCAAGTTGCGCGGGAAATGGATGAAAGTAACTCGGGAATCCTGGTCGTGTGGACCAACCCTCGAAGCGGATGCCGAGTTTGTAGGTCGCATTACATGCTGGCATCCAATCCTTTTCCTCAAGACCAATCGAGTCCATAAAGGTCTTGAGCGTGGGGGTGGATCCCTCGCCGACGCCGACGATGCCGATATCCGGTGACTCGATCAGCGTGATATCAAAACCATACTGGCCCCAGGCCTTGATCATGACATTCGCCGCCATCCAGCCGGCCGTGCCGCCACCCAGGATCACAATCTTTTTGGGTTCGATGTTACCGACCACCACACACCTGCTTATTCGTCGTTGTTAGGGCTAATCCAGCACTGGGGATTCTGGTCTTAGCGATTCTCGAGTCGGCCGAAATCGAACAGTCCGTACTCGACCGGTGCGTTCTGCTCGAATGCAGCATGAAACGCATCACTCTGTTGCCAGAACTCGGCGCTGGTTCGGCGCACTCCGAATTTGTCGAGTAGTCGTTCATAGTCGCTCTCGTTGCGCATCGACGAGATCGTGTTGGCGAAAATTTCGAGATCGGATTCGTCGACGACGAGGAAGGCGTTCGGATATGCACCGATAAATCCAGGAATAACTGACAGAGTGTCTTCTTCAGGAACGCGACGTTCTTGCTCGCCGAACAGCGAAGTGATGTTCAGGTGTGCATTGTTGCGCACCAGAGTGACGTAGTGTGTGCCGGCCTGACCAGAGATTTCGACAAAGACGATCTGTGGCATCAACGTTATCGCGTCTCCCTGCAGATCTTCAAGCGGGCCAAGAGTCTCGCGGACATGCGGTGCTGCGCTCGCTGCAAGATCATGTTTCGTCGGCAAAACGGGTCTTAGTCGTTCCTGCAGTAGCTCGAACAATTCGTTCTTCTCATCATTCGTTTGATAATCGATCGTCAGATTCAAATTGCTTTCAAAGTGCGGCAACACCATGAACTTCACAACATCGTCGTGAGCATCTCGGTACCAATATTCTCGTTCACGTGCACGCGCTTCTGGCGGCAGCAACAACAGAAAACCCGCCTCGCCCTCCATGCGCAGAAAGTCCATGTATGTGCGAGTTACTAATTGATGGCCGACGTTTCCATAGACGTCATAGCCCGCGGCGAGAAGGTAGTGGATTCTTTCCAATAATTCGAAGCCGATTACCCATGCTGTCTTCGGCGGCTTTCCAAGGAGACCCTTTTCTACCGTGGCGCTGTCGAAGTGACGAAATACCGTTAGTGCGGCATTTTCATTGACACCATCGCCATCCCAGACAATATCGAGCGAGACATCGTACTGGTCAACAAAATTTTCGCCTAAGTAGGCATCCATATCCGAGAGCAGCGCTGTCTGCTGTTTCGAATATCTGCGCCAGTGCGCAATGGGTCGATAGATGTTCTCCGTACTCGCTGGCATCTCCAGATTGTCGATCTGCTCGGCGAGGAAATCTACTACGTGATCAAGTTCGGTTATATCTGGATTGGTGAAGAAAACCCAAAAGTGATCATTGATGACGTTCAGTGCGACCTGCCCACGGCAAACTGGGCCCTTGATGAACGACATGATCGTATTTTGTGCCTCGTCGAGCATGAATCGATAACGTGATTCCACCGGGATGTCGACAAACGTCCGAAATGGATTCGACGCATCCTCTTTTGTGTAGGAGGGTAGGGTCGGTACGGTGTAGTCTGCGGTCACAAACCATTCCTGCCAGCTATTCATGCGCGTGTCGGTTAGCTCATACGGCATATGAGTCTTGACCACGATGGCGCCAAGTTCCTCGATGATTCGGTAGTAAACGCGATCGACGCCCGGGTCGTTGTAGGGACGACGTGTTGCTATCAGATCGACGGGCTCGCCAGGCGGTGTGGCTGAGCGCACCAGCTTGAAGAACTTGCGATTGTCTAAATCTGGAAAATACAGGTGTGTGAGAAAAAGATGTTCGTAGATGTAGCGTGCCGCCAGCTGCATCTTCAACGAGTCGTCATTTAAAAAGGTTTCCCAGGTTGAAACGACCGCAACGAATTCCGTCGGTAGCGGCGGGCGTGCAGTATAAGTAGCGCCTTGCTCCAGCCATCGTAAGAGCGTCGTTTGCTGTTCTTCCTCTATCGCCGGCAAGCCGTAGGGCATGCCCCACAGCGGATTCTCGCGGGCATATTCGTCGAATGTTGCTGGCTTCGCGCAGAACTGTTTGCGACTGAGCGAGAGGTCGAAGCTATCTGGAAGCAGCTTGCCCTCTGGTAGCGGGTTCTGTTCCTTGAGTTTCAGGATCTGGTGCATGACGCCGGCTTCACGATTGGCCTCAATCGAATCTCCGTGTTCGTTGAGTACCGGATGGAATCCCATCGTCCGCCACTCGGGGACGGATTGTGCGTCTTCAAACAAGCGCATCGGTTCTGCCATCTTCAGCCGGGACTGATTGTAGACAAGCTCCGGTGAAGCGCCGCGCTCGATACCTTCGATTGAACTCATCTTGAGTTGGCAGGCCGCGTCGTAGCAGGCATGGCAAACGACACAGCGTTGCTCGATCACGGGTTTGACGTCGGTCCAGTAATCGACGTCACCTTGTTTGACCGTCTCGACGACTCCATCGTGGGGCGCAGACGCGCCGTAGAGCTGCTCAAGCTTCGCACCGCCATATGTAGCGCAACCACTGATAACCAGGATAGCTGCGGCCCAGGCCACTTTTCGACTAATCATGAATGCATCTTACCGGCTCGCGATTTTGCAATCCACGCCGACGTTCGGCGTGGCATCTTTCTACAGCTGAGATCGGGGCCCTTGCCAATCACTTGCATCTATGCTCAAATGCGAATCTGCATACTTTTGCAGATATGAAGGTTTATGACAGACTTGACGCTTATGCTTTTTACCCCGGAGATTTCTCATGCCTGACCGTCAGGTTGTCGCCAAAGAGTTGGCCGATCTTTTCAAGATAATCGCGCACCCGGATCGTATTCGGATCATCGAAGAACTGGGCCACAGTGAAAAAGACGTCAACACGCTCGTAGAACACCTCGAGCTTCCTGGGCCAAGGGTTTCGCAGCACCTTAGCCTGATGCGCGCAAATCGCATCGTGGAAGAACGGCGTGAAGGTCGGCATCACTACTATCACCTCATGCAGCCGGACATGGCGAAGTGGATCATTGAGGCGCTTAGTTTTGTGGAGGGTCGTGCAATTGTGATCAGCAAAACTGCGATAAGCAGGGCGCGCGATCTGTGGGCTGCTCCAGCGGAAAGTGATGCTGGCGATTAACTATTTTTATTTGACATGGAGAACATAAATGCCACATTTCGCAGCTGGAGTGATTCGATTTCAAAACGAAGTCTATCCGCAGAAAAAAGAACTATTTGAAAAACTGAGCAAGGGACAGGCGCCCGAAGCGCTATTCATCACTTGCTCGGACTCTCGAATTGAGACCGCGATGATTACGCAAACCGATCCAGGGGAGCTCTTCATCTGCCGCAATGCCGGCAACATCGTCCCACCGCACACAAATCATACTGGTGGTATGACGGCGTCTATCGAGTTCGCCGTGGCGGCACTGAATGTGCCGCACATTGTTATCTGCGGACATACCGAATGTGGCGCGATGAAGGGTGCACTTGATCTAGACGGTCTCGATAGCCTGCCGCACGTCAAAGAATGGCTGGGCTATTCGAAAGCTGCGGTCGCTATCGTCGACCATTTGGATCCCAAGGACGACG
>CAYWYT010000221.1:0-4762 GCA_964462665.1 uncultured Woeseiaceae bacterium
ATGCGGGCTTTTTGCGAGCATACCCTGCTGCCGCAAGGCGGTCGAGATAGCCTCGCCAATTAGCAGTCATATTTGTGCCCAATTCGTGCAGATATGCCCACGTAAAGAGGCCCGAATCGTGGCCATCATCGAATACCAGGCGCACCGCATAGTGTCCGACCGGCTCGATAGCGCTTATGCCTACTTCTTCTTTGCCCGTCTGCAGTGTTTCCTGACCGGGGCCATGGCCCTTCACCTCGGCGCTGGGCGAATGCACGCGCAGATACTCACAGGAGAGCTGAAACTCGCTGCCATCGTCGAAGCTGACCAGCAGCATCCGCGAGGCCTTCTTGAGCCTTATTTCAGTGGGTGTAGGCATCTACAGGATATACCTGCTGAGATCCTCGTCTTTTGATAGCTCAGCGAGGTGATCGTCGACGTAGCCAGCATTGATCTGCACATGCGAGCCGCTCTTTTCGGATGCCTCAAAAGATACCGTCTCGAGCAAGCGTTCCATCACGGTGTGCAGGCGTCTTGCGCCGATATTCTCGGTGTTCTCGTTAACGTGAAACGCGACCTCGGCGATGCGTCGTACGCCGCTTTCCGAGAATTCGATCTTTACTTCTTCAGTATTCAAGAGCGCTTCGTACTGCGCTGTCAGGGACGCATCGGGTTCGGTCAGGATGCGCACGAAGTCATCCGTCGTTAATGAGTTGAGTTCTACGCGAATTGGAAAGCGGCCCTGCAACTCGGGAATCAAGTCCGATGGTTTGCAGACGTGAAACGCGCCCGATGCAATAAACAAGATGTGATCCGTACGCACCATGCCGTACTTGGTGTTGACGGTGCTGCCTTCCACAATAGGCAGCAGGTCGCGCTGTACGCCTTCGCGTGACACGTCCGCGCCTTGTGTGCTCGAACTCCTTGCTACCTTGTCGAGCTCATCCAGAAATACGATGCCGTGTTGCTCGACTGATTCGAGCGCCTGCGCCTTAAGCTCGTCTTCGTCGACTAAATTGGCGGCCTCTTCATCGGTCAATTGCTTGAGCGCGTCCTTAACCTTTAGCTTGCGCGTCTTTTGCCGACTGGTACCGAGGTTTTGGAACATGCCTTGCAACTGGCTGGTCATATCTTCCATGCCAGGCGGTGCCATGATCTCGACACCTACAGGCATGGCCTGAATGTCGACCTCGATTTCCTTGTCGTCGAGCTTGCCTTCGCGCAGCATCTTGCGGAATTTCTGCCGCGTTTCGCTGTTTTCCGCTGCGGGTTCTGCGTCGCTTGTGAAACCGACGGTCTGTGAAGGCGGCGGCAACAAAGCATCAAGCACGCGTTCTTCGGCCGCATCCTCGGCGCGATGCCGAAACTTGGTCATCGCTTCTTCGCGAATCAACTTGATCGCGACGTCCATCAAATCGCGAATAATGCTGTCGACCTCACGGCCGACGTAGCCGACTTCGGTGAACTTTGTCGCTTCGATTTTGATGAAGGGCGCTTTGGCGAGGCGTGCGAGACGGCGCGAAATCTCCGTCTTGCCGACACCGGTCGGGCCGATCATCAATATGTTCTTCGGCGTGATCTCGCTTCGCAGCGGCTCGTCCACCTGAACGCGACGCCAGCGATTGCGCAAGGCGATTGCGACAGCGCGCTTTGCGTCATCCTGGCCGACGATGTGTTTGTCCAGTTCCTGGACGATTTCTCTGGGGGTCATTTGGGACATTGTTATAATTCTTCTATCGTGATGTTCTGATTTGTAAAGACACAGATATCACCAGCGATGCTCAGGGCCTGTTCAACAATGCCGCGGGCATCGAGGTCTGTGTTGCGTAGTAGGGCGAGTGCGGCGGCTTGTGCGTAGGGTCCGCCGGAGCCAATCGCCATTAGATCGTCTTCCGGCTCGATGACATCACCGTTACCCGTGACGATGAAGGAGTTATTGGCATCGGCGACGCAAAGCAGCGCTTCGAGGCGCCGCAAACGGCGGTCGGTGCGCCAGTCTTTGGCCAGTTCAATAGCGGCGCGGGTCAGATTACCGTACTGCTCGAGCTTGCTCTCGAACAGCTCAAATAAAGTAAATGCGTCCGCGGTGCCACCGGCGAATCCGGCAATAACCTTGCCACCGGCCAGAGGCCGGACCTTGCGGGCATTACCTTTCATAACGGTATTGCCCATGCTGACCTGGCCGTCGCCGCCAATAGCGACTTTGCCATTACGGCGAACCGAGACAATAGTTGTCCCTCGATATTGTTCCATGCTGTTGTACCTCGAGCGGGCTAGTCTTTCTTGCGTGCCCTGGGATGGGTCTTGTCGTATATCTGGGCGAGATGCTGGAAGTCAAGGTGCGTATAGATTTGCGTGCTCGAGATATTGGAGTGCCCAAGCAATTCCTGTACGCCACGCAGGTCGTGGCTGGACTCCAGCAGGTGACTGGCAAAGGAATGACGGAACAAGTGCGGATAGACCTTGGAGTCGATTCCCTGTCGTTTGGCCCAGTAGGTGAGGCGAGCCTGCACCGATCTATGGCTCAACCTACTGCCACGATTGCTCACAAACAACGCGCGTTCCTCGCTGTTTGCCATGCTCAGGCGGGTCTTGTGCCACCGCTCCAGGGCGGCCAGCGCCTTGCGTCCGACCGGCACGATACGGTCTTTGTTGCCTTTGCCGGTGACTTGCACGGTTGCGTCACGGCTATCGATGTCGTCGACATCAAGGTCGATGAGTTCAGCAAGTCGCAGGCCGGATGAATACAGGAGTTCAAGAATCGCCCGGTCGCGATCGACAATAGGGCTGTCGCCCGGAATCTCGAGCAGTCTCGCCATGCGGTCCGCATCCAGGTTCTCGGGCAGTCGTTTGCCGTGTTTGGGCGCTGGTACAGACTCGACCGGATTTCGCTCTACGTGCTTTTCTCGCAGCATGTAGCGAAAGAAGGTCCGCCCCGCTGACAAGCGTCGTTGAATACTGCGCGCTGACAGGCCACGGCGATAACTGGTCCCGGAAAAAGCACGAATGTCCTCGCTGTCGAGATCCGCCCAGCCGGCACGTTCGATCTCGTCGCAAAAAGCGGCTAGTGCGATCAGATCGCGCCGGTAATGTTTGCACGTGAGGGGGGACAAGCGGCGCTCATACTTGAGGTGGCCGATGAACTTGTCGATCCAGTCTGTTTCCGCACTGTCCAACGGGCGGCTCCCTTGACGAGCAGCGCTAGTAGCGCGCCAGCGCTCCGGCGACCAGGTCCCCGACGCGGGCGAGGAAGTCGATACTCATTCCCGGATGGAAGCGGTCAGCGTCAGCGCTGCCGATCGCCAGGAACCCGATTTCGGCATTCTCACCGAGCGGAACGAGCGCAAGTGAGCCGATCTCGTCGCTATCGTCGTGAAACAGGAACGAATTTTGCGAATCTCGCACTTGTCCACAGCGCGGGCCGTTAGCCGCCAGGAAGGTGTCGAACGGCTTCAATTCGCTGCTGTCGCGCGGCACTGCCCTGAAAAATCGGCCTGCATCGATGTCCTCAAACATCGTGGGGTCAGCAAATAGCACCAGAACTGACTGATCGGCTCCAAAACCACTGCGCATTGCCTTTTCGACTGCAGAAATGGTCTCGCCAAGCTCTCTTGCGGCGAGTAGTTGCAGTCCCAGCTCATGAATTTTGGCCGCGAGTATGTCATTCGCCCGGGCAACGCTGATCAGGTCTTTGAGCTGCCGTTGCAGCTTGATTTCTCTTTGTCTGAGCATTGAAACCTGGCGTTCGACCAATGACACGGCCTCGCCGGATCCATGCGGCACGCTCAACTCGGAAAGTAACGCGCTATGGCGCTCGAAAAAGTCTGGGTTCGCTTCAAGGTAGGCCCGAACTGACTCGTCTGAAAGCGTATCGTTGACGAAATCCGGTTTGCGTTGTGTGCTCATAAATCGATTTTGCCCTCGCTCAAAAAATCGGCGTCGCCGGTCAGCCACACGGTGTCAGCGCCACCGCGCCAGCTTACCACGAGTTGCCCACCCGGCAGCCGCACGCAAACTTCGTCGTCCAGGAGCCCGCGACGGTGTCCTGATGCGACTGCAGCACATGCGCCGGTGCCGCAAGCCAGAGTTTCACCGGCGCCGCGCTCAAAAACACGAAGCTCGATATTGCCGCGATCAACAATATGCATAAAGCCCACGTTGATGCGTTGCGGAAACTGTTCATGATGCTCGATGGCTGGACCCAGGCCGGCCACATCGGCCGTATCGACGTCCTGCACGTCGAGAACGCAATGCGGATTGCCCATCGATACGATGTTGACCTCGAACTCGGTAGCGCCGACGCGAATTGCCGACGGCTGTTCAGCAAACTGCGGCGCACCCATGCTGACTGACGCGCGGTTTTTGCCGAGTACGCGAGCCGTGACGATTCCAGCGGGGCTCTCGAGCAGAAATTCGGCTGCTTGCGGCTCACTTGAGTTCAAATAGACAGCGACACAGCGCACGCCGTTGCCGCACTGCTCAACTTCCGAGCCGTCGTAGTTAAAAACCCGGTAACTCGCAACAGAGTTCTGATCTTGCGGGCGGGAAAGCCACATCAACTGATCAAAATCAGCGCCGAGCTCGGAATTTCTCACTGCATCCAGAGTTTCTGTAGAAGGTGATAGCGACGAATCGTTGCGCTGATCGACGATCAATATCTGATTGCCGGCGCCTTGCATTTTTTTAATTTCGAGCTGCATCTGCGAAGTGTATCAGTGCGCTTTTGTCGGATGGACTTTTGAAGTCTGCGTCTGTAGTTTACATAACTAACGCATCTATCTAA
>CAYWYT010000222.1:0-4746 GCA_964462665.1 uncultured Woeseiaceae bacterium
TTGAACGCGGTCGTAAACGAGCTGATGTTCGAGTAGCCAAGCAACATCGCAATCTCCAGAGATTTGAGTCGCGTATCGCTGAGGTAGTTTACTGCCAGCACGGCGCGGGCTTCGTTCAATACCTTCTGGAAGCTGGTTTTCTCGGCTCTGAGGCGCCGCTGAAGAGTACGTCGACTCAGACGCAGCGCACGGCATGCCGAATCGGCATTGGCCTCACCTGCGGCCATAAGCTCTGCGAGCTTGCGCATCAATTGCTCGGCGATATTGTCCTGCTCGTAAAGCGAGCGCAGGTACTTTTCTGCCTGTTCGATGAGTTGTCCGTACATAGCGAGCATCCTATCAGAATTCGGCGTTTCAAATAAGAATTAAGTACACTGTCGCCATGAATCCTCGACCGGTAATACCACTACGGAGTGGTCATGAGCACTAAAGCAACATTTCACGAACTGTCGTGGGATACGAAGCCCGGCGCGCCACTAAAGCCGTGGACATACACAAACCCGGAGTTCTTTGAACTCGACTACGACGCGTTTTTCCTGCGTCGCTGGCAGTTTGTTGGCCATGTCAATGATGTGGCCGAAGCAGGCGATTTCATCAGCCACGACATCGGCCGTGACAACGTATTTGTCATTCGCGGCAAGGACGATCAGCTACGTGCGTTCAAAAACGTTTGCCGGCACCGTGCTTCAAGGATTCTAGAAGGGCAGGGAAACTGCCCTGGCGTTATTCGCTGCCCGTACCACGGTTGGACCTACCAAATGGATGGCAGCCTGATGGCCATTCCTCAGGATGAACACTTCCCCAATATTGATAAGTCGCAGCATGGCCTGCACGAAATCCAGCTGGAAGCCTTTCACGGATTGTTGTTTGTTCGCGTGCAAGGCGATGGCCCAAGCTTGGCCGAGCACTTCGGCGATATGGGCCGCTTTCTTAAAATGTACGATGTGGCGAATTACGTGCAATGCGCCGAGACGACTACGCAAATCTGGCATTGCAATTGGAAAGTTGCCTGGGATAACTATCTGGAGAATTATCACATCCCGATCGGTCATCCAGGTTTGCACCGCTTGTTGATTGATACTCACGAAGGCGAAAGTCTCTCCAGCGGCGTTGACTACGGAACCTTCGATCTGAGGACCAAGCCTTCGAACGTTGCGGTTGAACGCCAGTACCAGGAAATGAGCGTGCACGCCCAGGCCAGGATTCCAGAAGAGATCAGAAACAAGTGGATTCAGTACGGTGTCGCGGGTAATCACGGGCTCGATTTCTTCCCGGAGATGTTTGACCTGTTTCAGATTGTTCCGCTGGCACACGACAAGACATTGATCAGGGCCGCGTACTATGGGCATCAGGATCCAACGCCGGAAGAGCAGGAAGTGCGTCGGCTCAATATCGAGATCAACGATATTGTAAATGGTGAAGACAAAACGCTATGCGAACGCGTTCAAAAAGGTCTGCAAACCAGTGGCTACTCGCCAGGTCCGTTATCTCAACTGGAAGTTGGGATCCACTACTTCCACAGCATGGTGCGCGATCTGGTGCCGGTCGCAGCGCTTGATGAATCACCGCAGCGCGGGCAGGTTGCGGCGCGAAACGCGGAGTTTTAGGTCGTTTCCAGAGAGTCTTGTGGCCACTTCAAGGCGACGAAGTCTGTTTTGAACTGGTAAACTGTGCGGATACAAACAAGAATTAGTGCCATCAAGGCACGTACCTAAAAGCTCAGGAGATACGAAGTGGAAAAAGTATTTATATTTCTGGCGTCTGTGGCGCTGGTCGTCGCATCCGCAACTGCGTTTGCCAAGTGGAACCCCGCGGAAGTTGAGGAATATGACGCGAAGTCGCAAGTCGCTATCGCAGCGTTCAAAGAAAGCGACCCAAAAATACAAAAGTTCTTCGACAGTGCTTCTGGCTATGTCGTAATTCCGACGGTAGGTAAAGCCGCATTTGGCGTCGGCGGCGCTCGTGGTAAGGGTATTCTCTACGAGAGTGGTGCGCCAACTGCAGTTGTCACATTAACGCAGTTGAGCTTTGGATTTCAGGGGGGTGGTCAGGCCTACAGCGAGTTCATTTTCTTCGAAGATGCTGCAACGCTTGAGAACTTCAAACTCGGTAACTATGAACTTAATGCACAGGCTTCTGCTGTCGCGATAACCGCAGGCGCATCTGCGGACGCTGCGTTCGAAGGCGGTATGGCGATCTTTACGCAAGCCAAAGGTGGGCTGATGTATGAGGCTGCCGTTGGTGGTCAGAAGTTCAAGGTCGAACTAAAGTAACAAAGAGGTAACGACAGTTTCTTCACGCATCGTCTTGTTCGTTGCTGCGGTGCTGCTGGCTGCCGCAGCATGGTCAGCTGAAGAATCTGACAACGTCGCCCTGCCCGAGGCTCCGCTGGGAGATGTTTGGCCGGCGTTGTCGGATCCGCGTTTGGGCGACCTCGACACCATGGTGGCAAACGGAGAAATTCGCGTGCTCACCAGTTTTACGCTCGGTTCCTATTTTATCGACCGCGGCGAGCAGCGCGGCACCGTCTATGAGCTGTCGAAAATCCTCGAAAAATATGTCCGCGACGCAGTCGGCGCAGATGCGCGCCGCCTAAAGATCACAATCATTCCGGTTCGTCGCGATCAGATTCTGCCGTACCTGGTCGAGGGTCACGGTGACGTTGCATTCGCAAATTTGACGGTAACGCCGGGCCGAAGTCAGGTCGTAGATTTCTCCTACCCATTTTCTAGCAAGGTCAATGAACTGCTGGTGACTGCACCGGGACAACCGGAGGTAAATAGCATTGCGGATTTGGCAGGTCGAGAAATCGTCGTGCCGGTCGCTTCCAGTTATTTTGAAAGCGTTGTCGCAATGAATCAGAAGCTAATCAAAGACGGCCATGCGCCAATGCGAATTACCGTTTCTGATCCGCGCCTGGAGATCGAAGATCTGGTCGAGATGCTGGATTCGGATCTGCTGCCGATGACCGTCGCCGATAGTCATCGCATGCAGCTTTGGTCGCGTGTGTTCAAGAAGATTAAGGTGCATGAGGATATCGTGTTTCGCGAGAACGCGTCGATCGCGCTCGCGATGCGTAAGGAAAGCCCACAACTCAAAAAGGTTTTGGACGGGTTCGTACGCGAAAATCGTGTCGGCACGCTCGTTACCAACATGCTGCTGAAGCAATTTACTGAGTACACTGGTTGGGTCAAGCCAGCGCTGGAGCAGAATTCATCCCGGCATCTCGAGCAGTTGGAGGGGTTATTCCGGACCTACGGGCTGCGATACGATATCGATTGGCTGATGTTGGCAAGCTTTGCATTCCAGGAATCGGGTTTTGACCAGGACGCGCGCAGCCATGTTGGTGCAATCGGTGTAATGCAGGTCATGCCGAGCACGGCAGCCGATCGGCGCGTAAGTATTGGCAATATCGATGAGCTCGAGAACAACGTGCACGCAGGTACCAAGTACCTCGCGTTGTTGCGTAGCCATTACTTTTCGGACGAAGATCTGGACCCTACAGAACGAATGCTGTTTACAATGGCTGGTTACAATGCAGGACCGAATCGTATCAACCGGCTGCGACGTGTAGCCGAATCGCGTGGTCTCGACCCAAACGTCTGGTTTAATAATGTCGAGCTGGTAGTTGCGGCACAGGTCGGCCGTGAGCCAATCAACTATGTGAGCAATATTTACCGCTACTACATTGTGTACAAGCGCTCAGAACTAACCACTCAAGATAAGGAATAGAATGCACTATCCCCTTCGCGTCATCGCAGGTTTGCTGCTGGTTACATCGGGTGGCCTTATGGTCAACACAGCTCACGCAGATGTTCTGGTACTAAAGAACGGTGACCGAATTACCGGCGAGGTAAAACGAATTTGGGATGGCGAGGTTTCGATCGAGCCAGAATACGCGGATGAGTTTGACGTCGATCTTGCGATCGTCGATCACATCGAATCGGACCGAGATTTCGAAGTTGAGCTCTATGATGGCAGGGAAGCGACGGTCAAATTGTCGGGTGCCAATGACGAGAACCAACAAATCATTAAATTTGGCGATGAGACAATGCCCATTGCCCTTGAGGACATTCTCGAGCTGGATGAGCCAACCAAGGACTTCGACTGGGAGAGCCATATCGACTTGTCCGCGAACGCCAACTCCGGCAACACCAATACCTTCAGTGGCCAGCTGCGGGCCGACAGTACGATAGAGACTCCGGATCATCGGCACCGCGTCGACCTTTCGAATTTTCGCGAAACGACGGGCGAGGGAGCGCTCAAGGAGACGACCAAGGATCAGACGCTGATCAAGTACAATTACAACTGGCTGTTCAGGGATCCGTGGTTTTTGTCCGCCAACGTCAGTAATGAGCGAGATCCTATCCTTGATCTGGACTCGCGTCTGATCTTGAGTGCTGGCCTCGGTCGGGATATCTTCAATACGCCACGTCGCTTCCTCAGTATTCAGCTTGGGGCGGGTGCTCAGTCGGAAGATGCCGGCGGCATATCTGAAGACGCTACTGTCGCAACCTGGGGATTACGATATGAACAGGGTGTTTTCAGTGGTGACATGGATATATTCCATAATCATTCAATCACTCATAATTTAGATGGTCGGACCAACACCAGTTACAAAACCAGTACGGGTTTGCGTTACGAAATTACTGACCTCTTGTACGCCAACGTGACGCTTAATTACAACTACGAAACAGACCCTCTTGATGCGATCAAGAATGAAGACGTAACGTTTCTCTTAGGCCT
>CAYWYT010000223.1:0-4729 GCA_964462665.1 uncultured Woeseiaceae bacterium
GTAAGGACAATTACCTTAATCGACGGGATTTCATACGCGCCGGCAGTATTGCCGGTGGTCTGGCCATGGCCGGCCCAGCGCTCAGCGCAGTTGTTCCGGATCAGCGGCGCGGGAAGCTTACCGATCTTGGCAGCAGCGAATACAGCACAGACGAGACCATGAATTCCTATGAGGACGTGACGTCCTACAATAATTACTGGGAGTTCGGCGCGGACAAAGCAGACCCGGGCATGAATTCAGGCGACTTCGATCCACTGCCCTGGAAAATTACGGTCGATGGGCACGCCGAGAAAACCGGCACCTTCGACTTCGACGAATTCATCAAACCCTACGACCTTGAAGAACGCATTTATCGCATGCGCTGCGTGGAAGCGTGGTCGATGGTCATACCGTGGGTCGGAATATCACTTGGGGATATCGTCAAACATTACAAACCGACCTCAAAGGCCAAGTACGTTGCATTCCAGGCATTGCACGATCCGACCCGCATGCCCGGTCAGCGCAATAGCAGGCTTCTGGATTGGCCGTATCGCGAGGGTCTGACGATTGCCGAGGCGACCAACCCTTTAACCATTTTGGCCGTCGGGGTTTACGGCGAAGCCTTACCGAATCCGAACGGTGCGCCAATACGACTCGTTACACCCTGGAAGTACGGCTTCAAGGGCATCAAAGGCATCGTGCGAATGAGTTTCGTCGAAGAAATGCCGCATTCAAGTTGGCAAATGGCGCAGGCGAGCGAGTACGGCTTCTATGCCAACGTCAATCCGGAAGTTGATCACCCACGCTGGAGTCAAGCGAGCGAACGTCGTATTGGCGGAAGCGTTTTCGCGCCCCGGATCCCGACACAGATGTTTAACGGCTACGGTGAACAAGTCGCGCATATGTATGATGGTTTGAATCTGCGCAAAAACTACTAGGCTCAATGGACACCATTCGCCAAATCCGGTTTATCTGGAAGCCTACGATATTCTTGCTTTGCCTCGTACCTGCCGCCCTGGTCATCACTGATCTGTTCGAAATTACCGGCACGCTCGGCGCGAACCCGGTCGAAGCCATGCTGGATCGCTTTGGCACCTGGGCGATTCGATTCATCATGATTGCATTGGCCGTGACACCTTTGCGAAAACTAAGCGGCTGGAACTGGCTTACACGGTTTCGGCGAATGTTCGGCCTGTTTACTTTCTTCTATGTACTGATGCACTTTTTGATCTGGCTGATGCTTGATCGCGGCCTGTATTTCTCCCCACTGGCAGAGGTATTGCCGGCAGTCATCGAGGACCTGACCAAGAGGACTTTCATTACTCTTGGCTTCGCGGCACTCGTCTTACTAACGGCGATGGCGATCACTTCGACAGCGGCAATGCGACGACGCATGGGTCGCCGCTGGCAGAAATTGCACTACAGCGCGTACGCGGTCGGATTGTTAGGGGTCTGGCACTACTGGTGGCAAGTTAAAAAGGGCGCTGACGACGCAATCTATTACGCAGCAATTTTTGCGGTACTTATTGGTCTCAGAGTTTACTGGTATCTGCAGAAGCGGAAGAAAAAACAGCACAAAAAAAGCCCGGCATAAGCCGGGCTTTTTGATCGTGCTGATCGAACCAGTGCGACTAAAAGTCTGCCGCCAATCGCGCGTACCAAAACCCACCGTTGTTTCCGAATGGCGACGTAATCGCTGTTCTTGCACCGAGGAATGCCAGCGTACCGTCTCCCTCAAGATCCGGTTCAACATCGAAGACGTTCTCAACGCCGACACTCAATCTGATGATGTCACCGAATCGGTAAGTGGCTTCAATATCGACCAAAACTTCAGAGCCGTAGCTAGAGGGGTTCGAATCATCGCCCGGAGTGAAGAGACCACCGGTCGATTTCCAGCTGCCGTAGTTATTGAGACGCACATACCCGGCAAATGACTTACCCGAATTGTAATCAAAAGTCAGCGTCGTTCTGCTGTCCGGAATCTGGTTCTCGAGGTCAAATACCCGCTCGACACCAATTGTGTCTGGTGCCACTTTTTTCACTTTCTGTTCGTTCTGGTTGTGACGCAAGTCCACGACCATATCGCCGGAACCTAATTCAAAGCCGGCCGTAATGGCGAGATCGAAACCGCTTACTTCGGAGTCGAACGAATTGGCGAAGTAATTTGCCAGGCCGCCAAGTAGCAAACCTGCGTTGGGTACACCTGCTGCTGTCAGATCGATGACGTCCTGCGCTGTAATGGTCGTATTGAACAGCGCGAGTCTGTCGTCTATCGAAATATCATAGTAGTCGAGCGTAACACTGACATTATCGGTCGGTGACCAAATCGCTCCCAGCGTAAAACTCGTGGACTCTTCAGGCACAAGCGGCTGAGAACCCAGGACCATCGCGACCGTACTTCCAACCGGGTAAGTGCCGCTAGGAATCAGGTTGCCTGCTGTGTCGGCACTCGTCGTTGTATTGAGCGTATTGACCTGGCCTGGCGTCGGTGCACGGAATCCGGTGCTAGCCGTTGCCCGCAATGCGAACTGTTCGACTATCTGGACGCGTGCCGAGAGCTTGAAATCGGTCGTGTTACCGAATTCATCGTAATCTTCGAAGCGAACCGCAGCACCCATCGTGAAGTTGTCCGTAAAGTCAGCCTCGACATCGATATAGGCAGCGATACTTGCGCTATCAAAACTGCCGGCAGACTCCTCCGGGAACCCCTGGAAGCCATCCGAGCCAACACCAAAGATGAACGTCGGACCTGCGCTGTTCGACGCCATGTCGCCGGCGCTGATTTTGTATGTTTCTTCGCGCCATTCCGCACCAAACGCGAAGTTCAGCGGTGCTGCGAGACTGCCAACATCAAAGGTTTTAACAAAATCGGCATTGATACCGGTTTCCTCCTGAGTCAACTTACCTGGCCTGAAACTAGTCGGCGACAATCGACCCAAGCTGGGATTGATCGTTTCAGACAACGTGTAATCTGCCTCGCTCTCGGCAATGCGCCCACGAATGTCCCATTGCATGCCTGAACCCCATTCGCCGCGAGCGCCGACAACGAATGCCAGATCACTAATAGCGGCACCGAAATCCGGATTATAGCCGCCCGGAAATTCCGTAAAAATTGGGTTCAGAAGTACATAGCCACTCGGGCTTCCGACGTCCGCCGTCAGGTAGTCGTCAACAACGAGACCAGCAGCAATAATATCGTCAACAAGGCCCTGCTCTGCAGCATCAGGTATCCGATCTCCATTAGTATCAACAATCAAGGTGCTGCGGCCGTCGACCCCTGCGGCAGGATCCAGTACCGGGTGGCGGTAGAAGAAATCAGAGATCGTGTCATTATCCGAAGAAGTGACATAGCCGTAAATTTCCGCATTCTCACCGACATCAATTCCCAAGTTCAAAACGAACTTCAGGGTTTCGACGTCCGGATCGCCCCAGCGTTGACAAAGATCGTTCAATGGCACAACGCCCGGCCCGACAAAATCAACGACCGGCTGACAGTCGCCACGTTGTACACCACGCGAGGTCGTGTCTGCGGTTGAGCTCTCGATAGTTGCGTTAATAAAACCGGATCCACCGAGGCTGAACCCAGCATTCGCCGCCAGTGTCGTGCGCGAACCGTCGCCTTCAAAATACTCGCCGGTTTGGGCCGATACTGTGATGCCCTCGTCAGCATCGCTCAAGATGACATTGATTACCCCTGCGATTGCGTCGGAACCGTACTGGGCGGACGCACCATCACGCAATACTTCAAGTCGTTTGATTGCCAACGATGGAAGAGCGGAAAAATCGACCGCCTGTGCACCCTGGTTAATGGTACCCACCGGAGCCAGCTGCAAGTTGACGAGCGGCGAGCGATGGCGACGCGTTCCGTTTACTAGCACCAGCGTTTGATCCGGCGACAGATTGCGCAAGGATACGGGCCGGATAAAAGAGGTACCGTCCGCAATCGGAAAGCGCTGCGTATTGATGGACGGTGAGACTTTCGTCAGGCCGTCAGTCATGTCAAACGTCGCCTGATTTATAAAAGCATCACCGGCCAGAACATCGATTGGTGACATTGTCTCAGTTGGCGATTGCCCCTGCTTTCTGGTGCCGGTAGTTACGATCTCTTCAATCCGATCATCACTACCGTCGTCTGTTTGCGAATAAGCGGCAGGACTGCCGATTGTGAATGCGACAGCAATTGCCGCGTAGAGGCCAAGCTGCCTCCGGTCTTGTAGCTGGTTCATAAGTTCCCCCCCGGGATGCCCAAACCAAAGTGAATGTATCTCTATCAGTATAGTATGACTTAACGTTCGCGCTGATGTTCCAAAAAAAAGCCCGGCATAAGCCGGGCTTTTTGATCTAGCTGGGTAGAGCCTGGCTTACATCATGCCGCCCATACCACCCATTCCGCCCATGCCGCCCATATCTGGCATAGCCGGTGCACCACCAGCAGAATCCTGCGGTGCATCTGCGATCATTGCTTCAGTGGTCAGCAACAAACCCGATACAGACGCGGCGTTTTGCAATGCATAACGCGTAACCTTGGTCGGATCCAAAATGCCGAACTCAATCATGTCGCCGAACTCGCCAGTTGCAGCGTTGTAACCGTAGTTACCTTTGCCTTTCGCAACAGCGTTCAATACGACACTTGCGTCACCACCAGCATTCCTGACGATCTGGCGCAGCGGCTCTTCAACGGCACGACGCAGAATGCTGATACCAACGTTCTGGTCAGCATTGTCGCCTTCGAGCTTCTTGAGCGAGTTCA
>CAYWYT010000224.1:0-2259 GCA_964462665.1 uncultured Woeseiaceae bacterium
AAACCGCGATCAAGAAGGCTCAACACGTTCGTGCTGAAGTACGGGTCGGTACTCGATCCATACGATCCATAGGCGTACTGCATTAACGGGTTCTGCCCGTCCAGTTCGAGACCCTTGCGATACACGAGTGATACCGGCACCTGGGCACCGTCACGTGCGGTCGCCCACAAACGCTCGGCGACATAGTCGTTGCGGTTAAAGCCACCGAGGACTTCTTTCTCCTTGATGAGCTCTCGCTCACGCGCAACGAGATCGTAGTCGTAGACGGAATCCGGCGTTGTCAGGGACTCGTAGTTATAGCGAAAGACCGCGGAGGCGAATTCGTAGTTGTCACCCGAGTACGCGACATAGACGTCTTCGCCAACGTCGATGACGTGCATCGCACCGCTGTCTCGCTCAATAATTTCGAGTTGCGTAAGCCCTGCTTTCCTGCTCGAGACGACTATGTAGTCTTTGAGTACCTCGACATCCTCAATGAGGACATCGTCACGATGCGGCAGCACAATGGACCAGACATCTTTCGCCGTGTCGTTGAGTGACACCTCGAAGAGTTGGAAATTGATCGCCCCATCATTGCTCAGCACATAGAAACGGTCGCCACCGTCGGTTACGGAATATTCGTGCTCCGGTTCACGCGGCAGAAATACTTTAGCCTCTTCGTTGGGCGCGTCCGCCGCAATGTACCAAGTCTCCGTTGCTACGGTACTGGCACTGGAAACATAGACGTACTTTCCGGAAATCGACTTGTACACATAGGCACTGAACGTCTCATCCAGTTCCTCGTAAATAAGTTCATGCTGATCGGAGCCAAGTGCAAATCGGTAAACCTTCTCCCAGCGCAAAGTCTCCGGGTGCTGCCTGGCATAGAAAATGGTTTGATTGTCTTCCGCCCAAACAAAATTTGATGTTGTACTTTCAATTACGTCCGGCAGGTTTTTACCGGTCTCGAGATCGATGAAGTGCACATCATAGAAACGCCGGCCAACGGTATCGACGGCGTATCCGGCAAGCGTGTGGTCCGGACTCACTTTGAATCCGCTTACGGCATAGTACGGCGCATCACCCGCCTCGATATTGACATCCAGCAGCACTTCTTCATCGGCATCCAAAGAGCCTTTGCGGCGAGCATAAATCGGATATTCCTTGCCCTCTTCATAACGACGATAATAGAAGTAGTCGCCGTATTTATAGGGTGCCGTCACGTCTTCCTGCTGCATGCGTCCGGCCATCTCATCGACGAGTCGCTGTTGCAGTCCGGAGGCATCCGCCAGAACCGAGTCTGCATAGACGTTCTCGGCGTCCAGATACGCGATCACCTCAGGGTTTTCGCGCTCTCGCAACCAGAAATATTCATCGACGCGGACGTCGCCATGCATTTCCAGCTCGACCGGGCGCTTGGCCGCAACCGGCGGACCCGAAGAGTCCTCGGCACAAGCGGAGATGAGGGTGACTACGACCAGACTCAGTACAAGTTTAATATTCATACGGCATATTATCGCAGCGTCGTTAGGCCAACGCCATTCGCAACACCTATACTGTTCTCAAACAACAGCGATAAAAGCATAGGCCTTTCATGACACGACTCTTCCTGCTCTGCGGCGTATTACTCCTTTGTTCCTGCCAGGAGGAGCCTATTGCCCGGCCTGTCGCCGATGCTCTGGATAAAATCACCGCCGACGCGCGCAAAGCCAGGATCTCGAATCTTAGCTACGACGCGTTTGTGGATATTGCTACCAGCGACGAAGCGATTGTTGGTGAGGTGGATATTCAATTCGATTTGTCGGATGGGTCTTCGGATCTGACGCTCGACTTTACCGGCGGCACACTGAATGCAGTAACGATCAACGGCGAAACCGTTGCTGTCGACTACAACGGCTACTTTTTGACGCTGCCAGCCGAGCAACTGCAGCTTGGCTCCAACATCGTTACAGTCGCCTATCGTCGTCCCTATGGTCACGACGGCACCGGCCTGCATCGTTTTGAGGATCCGCAAGACGGTCTGACCTATATGCACTCATACCTGTGGCCGTACTACGCCAACAGGCTCCTGCCCTCTTTCGATCAACCCAGTCTTAAGGCGAACTTCTCGCTGCGTGTCGATGCACCCAAAGACTGGATCGTCGTTTCTGCCATGCCCGGAACGGCAGAAAGCAGCTCCGCCGAAACACGACTGTGGACCTTTCCGCAGACACCCAGGATCTCGACCTACGCTTTTTCTCTGCACGCCGGATCCTACAAAATCTGGACGGACGACTCGGG
>CAYWYT010000224.1:2359-4723 GCA_964462665.1 uncultured Woeseiaceae bacterium
ACGCAAATGGCGACATTGGCGCAGATAGAAACCACCGAGTTCACCAACAAGTGGCACGGCTACTTCACGTCAAGCAAATCCGCGGCCTACTACCGCGACAGCCGCGTTACCACGCACCCGATCGAGATGGTCGTCGACAGCACTGACATGTTCACGACGCTCACGGATGCAATTACTTATCAAAAGGGTGGCTCCGTTCTGAAGCAGTTGCAGTATCGAGTGGGTGCCGAGAATTACCGCCTTGGTGTGTCGGCCTATTTGAAAGAATATTCGTTTGGCAACACCGAACTCGCTGACTTCATTCGACACCAGAGCGAAGCATCGGGTGTTGATCTGAGCGACTGGTCTGACGAATGGCTGCTCAAGCCCGGCTTCAACACGCTGGCGGCCGAGTCCGTGTGTGAAGACGGCAATCTGCAGTCGGTGGCCATCACGCAAACCGCGCCGGAAGCATGGCCGTTCATTCGCACGCACAAGATCGAGCTGGCCTTTTACAATTTCGACGCAAATGATGACCTCGTTGTCTCCAATGTGCTGCCGACTACAATCGACAGCGAGTACACGGAGATACCCGTACCCGCTAAGTCGCCCTGCCCGGTGCTGATCAATCCCAATTACAACGACTGGACCTTCGCCACGATCACGATTAGCAGCGCTGACGAAGCGGTACTCAGCGAACATCTGGGCAAGATCAAAGATCCGTTATCACGTTCGATGTTCCTCTCCGCATTGCTTGGCAAAGCGGCGGCTGGTGACATACCGATTGCTGCGTACATTCGTCAGGCATTGGCTCTTGCGGACAGCGAAGAAAACTTTCGCGTACTGGAACAGATCACCGGATCGCTTTCCTGGGCCGTGCACAGGATGCAGCGCTTAAGCCCGGAAACGAACCAGGCATTGCCACGACTTTTGGACGATGTTGAGTCGCTCGCCCTGAAGCGAGGGCACTTTGCAGAAACCCAGGATCTCAAGCAATTGTGGTTCGGCTTGTTCCTCAACGTAGCATCGAGCGATGCAGCACTGGGAACAACTCGAGCCTTACTCGATGGTAAAACCGACATCGATGGCATCGAGATATCATCCGACGTTCGCTGGCGACTTCTCACCATTCTAAGTCGCCACGACGCTCCCGGGATTGAGGATCTACTTGCGGCCGAGATTGAGCGCGACCCCTCCGATCTTGGCCAACGTAATTTGTTAACCGCCCAAGCAGCCGCACCGAACGCTGCAAACAAGGAACACTGGGTGGATGAGTTGCAGTCACCAGAGACCATCACCAACCTCGCCAAGCAACGTGCCGTGATGTACGGCTTGTTCCCGGCAACACAAACCGACTTGCAGCTCGAGTTGCTAACGAAGATTCTGAGTTCACTGCCGCAGATGAGTCGCGACGCCGATCAGTATTTTCTCTCTAGTTATGCAACGGTAATGCTAACGCCGATGTGTCGCAGCGAGAGCATTGCCCTCATGCAGGCAACGCTGGATGAGTTCGGTGACGAACTGAATCCCACCGCCTTGGGCTCTTTGCGTGAGGCACATCAGGCCGACGTTGAGTGCCAGGCACTACGAGCAGCACAGTAAGAGGAGACCATCCGTTGAAAACTTTAACCACTCTGATCGTTCTAGGCCTGATCGCTGCTCTGGGCTGGCAATTCCGCCATGTCTTCATACTCGAGCCAGAACCCGTCACGGCGCCGGTCGAGCCAGCAATGTCCGCCGAGCCCGAGGCCAGTAGCTCGGAGCCTCGCCACTTGGTCGAGCCCGAACCTGTCCGTGACCGTGAGACCGGCGAGCTAGTGGCATTGCCAGCGCTCGATGACAGCGACGCCTGGTTCCTGCTTGCCCTTGCCGATCTGTTCGGCAGCGACACCGGGACTTTATTTCTCAAAGAAGCATTGATCGATCGGCTGGTGGCCACTATCGACAGCCTGCCACGCGGCAATACGCCGGAATCTATTCGACCCGTTTCTAGCCTGAGCGAGCCCTTTCGGCCCGAAGAAGACACGGACATGATCCTGCTCGGACCCGAGAACTTCGCACGTTACGATGCACTGGTCGCACGTTTCGCTGCGGCCGATCAGGACGAGATTGTGCTGACCTATCGTCGCTTTTATCCGCTGTTTCAGGAGTCCTACCAGCGACTCGGCTACCCGAACGCCTATTTCAACGACCGCGTGGTTGAAGTCATCGATCACTTGTTAGCCACGCCGGAACCGGATGGTCCGTTGCGCCTGACGCGGCCCAATGTGCTGTTCAAATTTGCCGACCCGGAGCTCGAGGCGATGTCGAGCGGTCAGAAGTTGTTGCTGCGCATGGGAAATGCACATGCAGTGACGATGAAACAGGCGTTGCGGGAATTACGGG
>CAYWYT010000225.1:0-4703 GCA_964462665.1 uncultured Woeseiaceae bacterium
AGTTGCGTCTTATCTGTTCGGTCCAGCTGCGATAGCCTTTCCAGGAATAGAGAGCCGGGTCGATACCGACACGACGTCCGCGCGGAGCCGGTGCTTTCGAAATCCACTGACGATACTGTTGCCAGCCATCAGAGTCGTTCGCAGCCGGCAATGCGTCGTTCGCAGCCGCTTGCTCTGCGCTGACACTTGGGTCGGCCTTGCTTGCTTGCGCGTCTGCATCCGTTGCATACCCGTCAGCCCATTTAAGATTTTTGCTATCTGGCATTGCGTTGCCCTGATCAATCCGTTGTACAGATGCTAAGGGTCGGGCAACCTAAATCACAGGAACTACATCACAGTAGCAAGCGTGACTTTTCACATAATTATCAGTGAGTTATCGGTCGGTTTTACTTAATGAGCAGGTTCACTGAGAACCACGTTCACACCGATTTGACAATAAACAGAGAAGCCTCAAGAAACGCGGTAACACGGTTGATAGTCACCACCGGAGATCTTCATGCGTTTTTGCGCCACGAATGAGGTCAGCAATTCGTCGAGCAGACCCATGATCTTTGCAGATCCATTGATTGTGAACGGACCCTTCTGTTCGATCTGCTCAATAGTGTCTTCTCGAACATTGCCCGATACGATGCCAGAGAACACACGACGCAACATCGCAGCCAACTCGTGGGCCGGCAAACTCTCGTCGACATTTAGCTCACTCATGCTCTGGTGGGTTGCCTCGAACGGCATTTGAAAATCCGTCGGAATAACAAGGCGCCAATTGAAGTAGTAAGCATCGCCGTGCTCGTGACGAAATTCCTGCACCTCAGACATCGAATCTCGAACCCGCCGCGCGACCTCTCTCGGGTCATCGATAATGATTGAATATCGGTCTTGCGCTTCCTTGCCTAGCGTCGCACCGACGAACTCATCGATTTGCCGGAAGTAGGGCTCAGCCGAGCTTGGTCCGGTCATGATCATCGGTAGGGGCTGATTCTTGTTGTCGGGGTGCAGCAATATGCCGAGCAGATACAGTATCTCCTCTGCCGTTCCGACGCCCCCTGGAAATACTACGATGCCGTGGCCCACGCGCACGAAGGCCTCAAGTCGTTTCTCGATATCCGGCATGATAACGAGTGAATTGACAATCGGATTGGGCGATTCTGCCGCGATAATGCCCGGCTCTGTGATGCCTATATAGCGCCCATTGCGAATACGTTGCTTCGCATGCCCAATCGTCGCGCCTTTCATGGGACCTTTCATCGCCCCAGGACCGCATCCTGTGCAGACATCTAATCCGCGCAGCCCGAACTCATAGCCAACCTGCTTGCTGTACTCGTATTCCTCGCGCCCGATCGCGTGTCCACCCCAACAAACAGCAACCCGCAGGTCACCGTCTCGTCGTAACAGGCCCGCATTTCGAGTTATGTGGAAAACTGCGTCCGTGATGCCGGCACCAGACTTGAGGTCGAAGCGACCACTGGCCAGGACGTCGTTGCGTGTGTAGACAAGATCCCGCAGTACGGCGAACAGGAGCTCGCGCGTGCCGCGAATCATTTTGCCGTCTACGAACGCGCGTCCCGGCGCGTCTCGCAGCGAAATCTTTAGACCCTGGTCTCGTTGGATAAATCCAATCTCGAAATCTTTAAAACGTCTCTGCAGTTCGCGCGCGTCATCACTATCGCTACCCGAATTCAGTACGGCAAGCATGCAGCGTCGCAATAGAGCGTATAGGCCGCCCTCGCCGCTTGAGCGCAGCTGGTCGACTTCGGATTGTGACAATACTTCAAGACTGCCTTCTGGCCAGACCTCGGCATCGACGGACTCGGTGTTATGTGTGTTCAGGGAAGGATCTCGATTGGTGTGTCATTGGTGGTCATCAGCCAGATATCGATCATGTCAGAATTAGACACAGCGACGCAGCCGTTGGTCCAGTCCTGGGTGCGGTAATACGCTTCAGAGCGCGACGGCGTATTCGGCTGACCGTGAATCATGATTGCGCCGCCAGGTGGAACGCCCATGGCTCTTGCTTGCTGAGCGTCCTGACGACTCGGATAGGAAATATGAATAGAGAGAAAAAAATCGCTGTTCGGATTACGCATGTCGAGCAGATAGCCGCCCTCCGGCGTGCGGAAATCCCCTTCGGACTCCTTATCGCCTGTCGGTCGAATTCCGAGTGCGATATCAAACGTACGGAAAGCCTCGCCGTCCTTGAACAGGTGCAGCTTGCGCTCCGCCTTTTCAATGACAACCTTATCGGCCATGGGAAAGCCGTCGGCGTGCGCGACCGAGTGCAACAAGAATAAAATCAGGAATTGGCTGAGGAGTTTGAGAGTCATCAGCTAAAGACTAACAAACCCGTTGCCATAGGCAAATGTCGTACATCACAAGTTGCGTCCAACGATCCAGCCAATAGCGAATCCAATACCACCCGCCAGCGTCGTGTAATAGGGAAGAAAACGGAATAACTGCGTCGGGCTATCAGTACCTGTGAACATGTCATTGAGATTCACAGAGTAGGCATAATGCAGATAGGCAGAGAGTCCTACGGCCGGTATGGAGAAACCGAGCGTTCCCAATGCCATGCGCCAGCCCGATCCGGTCCAGCTTCCTTCGCCGCGCCAAACTGTCAGCAGCGACAAGACCAGTACCGCGACCAGTGGCAGCAGATTACGCAGCAGATACTGACCGCTGTCCTGCACTTCACCAAACCACATACCGGCGGCGGCGAGTAGCAGCAGCACTGGCAACACGCGCACACTTATGAGACGAATCATTCGATCTCGCTGCCTACTCTACGGCGGTCATGACCGGAAACTGTACGCGCATTCCGGGTTGAATATTGTGTAAGTCCAAACCAGGATTGTATTGGCGAAACAACCACACGGGCACGTCATATTGTCTAAGTGACAGGATCCAGACGGACTCACCGGACGCGATTACATGCTCAGTGATGCCGCTAATAACGTTCTCCCTGAAGAATGCATCCTGCTGACGACGGTGATAATCCTCTCGACGCTCCTCGAAGAGAGTCGCATCAACGCTGCCAAGGTCGAGTCGAATTCGATCACCAACGTCAACAGGCGTGCGAAATGCAAGACGATTCAGGTCGCGCAGGCGCTGCGTTTTGATCTCCAGCCAGTCGGCATAGTGTCCCAGCGTTTCCAAAGGATGCACTTCGATAGTGCTATCGCTGGCAACGCTATAGTCGCTTGGATCCGATAACAGCGCCGTCTGCAACGTGCCGCGCAGCGTGGCCGCAACATCTCCGGCCAAGACAGAGGGCGCTTCTTCCTGCTGCACTTCTTCTTGTGCAGGCATCGCGACGCTCGCGACAACAGTGTCGGCGACTGCTGTTGTCGCAGCAACGACCGGCGCCGGTCCTGCTGCAGGTAGGCGCAGCTTCTGGCCAGCACGAATGCTGTGCGAATTTCTCAGACCATTGAGAGCAACAAGGGTGGAAACTCGAGTCTTATAGGTCTCGGCAATTTGCGACAATGTGTCGCCGCGCCCAACCGTATGAAACATGTCCGGTAATTGCTCGCTGTGCCAGCTCGCAGCAGGAATTCCAGCGATGAGACTGTCAATCGGCGCATCCAGCAAGTTTGCAGGTACGCGCACTTCGAGACCCCTTGGCAGATGCTTATTACCGGTAACGATAGTCGCCTGCAACGACGGATTGGAGTCCGTCATCTGTCGCTCGTTGATGCCCAGCGCGTCCGCCAGATCTTCGAGCGGAATATAAGCATGCAGATTTGTGGTCGCATAATTTACCGGCTTGTCGACAACCAGGTTCGGGAAATACTGTTCGACGTTTTGATCAACCTGTTTCGCCGCGAGAAACGCGACGTAGAAATTTCTGGAGGCGAAACCAAATGTCCTGCCGTCGTACTTGCGCAAGATATCGACATACGCCGTATCGCCATACTCGCGCATGGCGCGACGCACGCCACCCAGACCATGGTTGTATGCGGTGATCGCCATCGGCCAGTTGCCGGTAATGGAGTAGTTGTACGCCAGTAGTTGTCCCGCAGAGCGCGTCGCCGTAAATGGGTCATTGCGCTCATCCAGTACGTGATCCACCTGCATAAAGCGACGACCCGTGCTGCGGGTGAACTGCCAGATACCTGAGGCACCGACATTGGATCGGGCCGCCGGGTTATAAGACGACTCAACATGCGGTAAAGCCGCTATCTCAATCGGCACGCTCAGTGCGCGAAATTCGTCATTAACAAAGCTGCGCCAGCGACCTGCACGAATAAGCCCCTCACGAAAACGATCCTGCAGCCCGCCTTGATAGCGAATCTGGTTTTCAGCTTGCGTCAGCGTCACATTGCTTACATCCGCCGGCCATAGCGCGAGAATGCGCGCTTCCTCGCTACTCAGATTATCGCGCTTGCCCGAAGCCAAGCTACGAAGAACGACTTTTATGGCGTCGCGGCGATTTCCGGCAGCACGTTGCCGCGTGCGTCGACCATCCGTGGCGGAAAAATCGATGTGTTCATAGACGACTGCCATGTCTCGCGTGTCGTGCAAAACGCCCTGATTGGTCGTATAGCGGGTGAATATTTCGACCCAGAAGTCGACATCCGGCTGCAATTGCGGCGGCTGCGGAAAGGTCTCATCAGCCGCTACGGGCACGCTGAGAAGGGCAAATAGCAGGAATAATAGTGGTCTTGGGCTTGTCATTTAAGTTAATTCAAGTTTCAATCGTAAATTAT
>CAYWYT010000226.1:0-4683 GCA_964462665.1 uncultured Woeseiaceae bacterium
GGATGCCTGCAATGGCCGAAATCAATCAGCTCAAATCACAGAAATTATACGCAGCGATAGACGGCTCAGATTTTTACTCGAACCCGGTTCGTCCTGATTGTCGGTCACGCATGAATATCCCATTTATCCTTGCCGATTCTGCTTTGGATGCGAAATTCCTGAGTGAGTCTGCGGCGGTCGGACTAACCAACCTAAAAGGCCATCGCTCGGTTGGCGGAATGCGCGCATCGATCTACAACGCAGTTTCCGAAGCCTCGGTGGATGCATTGATTAACTTCATGAACGAATTTGAACGCACTAACGGATAAGCAATGCACAAAATATTAACGCTCAACAATATCGCACCAGAAGGACTACAACGTCTGCCACAGGATCGCTTCGAGGTTGGCAATGACGTTTCCGACCCGACAGCAATACTTCTGCGATCTCACAAGATGCACGATATGGAGATCCCGGAGTCGGTCGCAGCGGTTGGTCGTGCAGGCGCCGGCACCAACAACATTCCTATCGACGCACTAAGTGCACGCGGTATTCCTGTATTTAATACGCCGGGGGCAAATGCCAACGCGGTCAAGGAGCTTGCGATTGCGGGTCTGTTGCTGGCAGCAAGGAATATTTGCGATGCACGTGAGTATGTAAAAGGACTCAAAGAGACTGGCGATGCGCTGAATAAGGCCGTTGAAGCAGGCAAGAAGCAGTTTGTCGGTTTCGAGATGCCAGGTAAGACTATTGGCGTGATCGGGCTCGGCGCGATCGGGGTTGAGGTAGCAAATGCGGCTTTGGCCCTCGGCATGAAGGTTGTCGGCTTTGATCCCAAGATAACGGTAAGCAGCGCTTGGCAACTGTCGGCGGGAGTTGAGCACGCAGAGACTATCGAGCAGCTGTTTCAAGGTACGGATGCAGTTTCAGTGCACGTGCCGCTGGTGGATGAAACCAAAGGAATAGTGAACGCTGAACGGCTGGCTCTGATGCACGATGGAGCGGTGCTGGTCAATTTTTCTCGTGGCGGGATTGTTGACAACGCTGCGGCTCTTGCGGCGTTGGACAGTGGCAAGTTGAAGTCATATGTCTGCGATTTTCCGACACCCGAACTTATTGCCCATCCTGGCGTTGTGGCGCTACCGCATCTCGGCGCATCTACGACGGAAGCCGAAGAGAACTGCGCCATTATGATTGCCGAGAACGTTAAGGACTATCTCGATAACGGTAATATTCGTTTCTCCGTTAATTTTCCGCAAGCGCGCATGCCGCGTCTGGATGCGTGGCGGCTGACTATCGCTAATGCCAATGTTCCGAATATGGTCGGTCAAATTTCAACTTGTCTGGCCGACGCCGGACTGAATATCGAAAACTTGCTAAATAAATCGATCGGCGATCTCGCCTATACCATCGTTGATGTTAACGGGCAGGCAAGCGAAGAGACTCGCGCCAGCCTGCGCGGCATCGAAGGGGTGCTGACGTTGCGAAATCTGGGCAAGCCTGTAACCTGACAAGCAGTCATCAGCAACGGGTACGGCGGGTAAATAATGGCCGACGATAAGAAAAAACCGGCCGCAGCGGATCTGGCAGAGATTCGTGAGCGCATAAACGAAATCGATGAGCGCTTGCAGGCGCTGATCAGTGAGCGTGCAGTCTTCGCGCAGAAAGTGGGCATCGCAAAAGGCGAGCTGACGCAGGCGGTTGACTACTATCGCCCGGAACGCGAGGCGGAAATCCTGCGCAACATCAAAGAGCGCAACGGTGGCCCGTTGCGCGACGAAGAAATGTTGCGCCTGTTTCGAGAAATCATGTCGGCATGCCTGGCGCAGCAGGAGCCTCTGAAAATCGGCTTTCTGGGACCGGAGGGTACGTTTACGCAGACCGCCGTATTCAAACATTTCGGTCATTCTGTACGTGCGTTACCGTTTCACACAATCGATGAAGTGTTTCAAGAGGTCGAAAGCGGCGCTGCTGATTTTGGCGTAGTGCCCATTGAGAATTCAACGGAAGGGTCGGTCAACAACACCCTGGATATGTTCCTTACGTCGCCTTTGAAGATCTCAGGTGAGGTCGAGCTTCGCATTGAGCAACACTTGCTCGGCCAGATGAGCGGACTGGAAAACATCGAACGCATCTGTGCACATGAACAGTCGCTGGCGCAATGTCGTGGTTGGCTTCGAGAATATCTGCCGCACATCGAGTTAATAGGAATGTCGAGCAATGCCGCCGGCGCGCGTCGGGCGCGCGATGAGGCTGGAACAGCTGCCATCGGACCAGACGTCGCTGCGGACGTCTACGACCTCAAGATTATGGTCAATAGCATTCAGGACCGACGCGATAATTCAACCCGCTTTCTCGTGGTTGGCAGAAAGCTGTTGTCCCCGAGCGGGGCTGACAAGACGACCTTGCTGGTTTCGACCAGCGATACCGCGGGTGGTGCCGGAGTCCTGCAGGCGCTGCTAAAGCCTTTGGCAGATCACGGCGTGAACATGACGTTTATCGAGTCACGGCCGTCACGACGCCAAAACTGGGATTACGTTTTCTTTATCGATGTTGAAGGTCACGCAAGTGAATCGCCACTTTCGGACGCACTCCAGATTCTTGAGAAAGAAAGCTCGTTGTACCGCATCCTTGGCGCTTACCCGAAAGCGGTGAGCTGAGAAAGCTGCAGCGTCACGTATGAAATTTATCGTACAGCCCTCGACCGTCGCGAACGCGACGGTAACTGTCCCCGGCGACAAATCTGTTTCGCACCGGGCGTTGATGCTCGGCGGTATCGCTGAGGGTAAAACGACAATAAGCGGTTTCCTGGCAGGTGAGGATTGCCTGGCAACAATGGCAGCAATGTCAGCTATGGGCGTTGAGATTCAGCAGACCGCTCCCACTGATGTGATCATCAATGGCGTGGGATTGCGTGGTTTGGTCGAACCATTAAGGGAGCTGGACCTTGGCAATTCAGGTACGGCAATGCGGTTGATGGCCGGCCTGCTTAGCGGCCAGTCTTTTACCTCGGTAATGATCGGCGACGAATCTTTAACGTCACGCCCGATGGGCAGAGTCATCACGCCACTAACTTCGATGGGCGCAGAAATTGACAGCCACAATGGTTGTCCGCCGTTGACAATTCGAGGCGGCAGCCAGTTGCGCGGTATCGACTACACGTTGCCCGTCGCGAGTGCCCAAGTGAAATCCGCCGTTTTATTGGCCGGACTCTATGCCGATGGCATTACGACGGTCAAAGAGCCGGCCGTCACGCGCGACCACACAGAACGAATGCTGGTTACTATGGGCGTCGAAGTGGAAAGGTCGGGCCAGCGAATTTCGATTCGCGGTGATCAGACGCTGTCCTGCGCTGATATTCAGGTGCCCGCTGACCTATCCTCAGCAAGTTTCGTCATGCTGGCGGCCATCCTGAGCAAGAGTGCTGATGTCTTATTAACAGGTGTGGGTGTGAATCCGACGCGAACAGGAGTTATCGATATTCTGCAGGCAATGGGCGCGGATATCAGCTTGCAGGATGCCCGCTTATACGGTGAAGAGCCGGTCGCCGATATTCGAGTGCGCGCATCGACGTTGCATGGCGGCGCGGTTGATCCGCGGCTCGTTTCGCTGGCGATCGATGAGTTTCCCGTGCTTTTTGTTGCTGCTGCAGCTGCTTCCGGAAAAACCGAGTTTTCGGGTATCGGGGAGCTGCGAGTGAAAGAAAGCGATCGCATAGCGGCTATGGCTGGCGGCTTGCGAAATCTCGGCATTCAAGTGGATGAAACAGACGACGGCGCAACGGTTCACGGCGGCCAGTTTCGCGGTGGAGAAGTGCAAAGCCACGGTGATCACCGGGTGGCCATGTCCCTTGCGGTCGCGGCGACGGTTGCCGATGACGCTGTCACCGTAAACGACGTGGCTGCTGTAAATACGTCGTTTCCAGGGTTCACAGAGTGCCTCGGCAAGCTCGGCGTGGATATTCAGTGAGTTATTCAGGCCAGGTGCCCGTACTCACTATCGACGGTCCGAGTGGCTCTGGAAAAGGCACCATTGCGCGGCGTATAGCCGAAAGCCTGGGCTGGCACCTGCTGGACAGCGGGGCGCTGTATCGTCTGGTTGCACTGGATGCAGAAAACAAGGGCATTTCTCATGCTGACGCTGAGGCCCTGGCGCGACTCGCAGCCAACCTCGATGTCTTGTTTAGCAGTGACTCGGGCGGGGCAGAGCAAATAATCCTGGCCGGCAAGGATGTTACCGATGCCGTGCGCTCAGAAAGTACAGGAATCGGAGCGTCTGCGGTCGCGGTTATCCCCGCGGTTCGGGAGGCGCTTTTAGGGCGCCAACGGGCATTCCGTATGGCCCCGGGGCTGGTGGCAGACGGCCGTGACATGGGGACGCAGGTTTTTCGCGACGCGGCGCTCAAGGTATTTCTCACCGCATCACCCGAGGAGCGAGCTAAAAGGCGCCATAAGCAGTTGAAGGACAAGGGTATTGATGTTAATCTCGCGGCCGTTTCACGGGACATAGTGGACCGGGACAGGCGCGATTCCGAGCGATCGGTGGCGCCGCTAAAACCTGCAGAGGATGCCAGAATTCTGGACTCATCTGCTAAGCCAATCGAGGAAGTCGTTCAGACCGTTCTCGATTGGGTCTCAAATATCTAGATTTTTGTACTATTCATGAATTGGACATGGAGTCTGATTCTTTTTTCAGTCCGTCGAC
>CAYWYT010000227.1:0-4663 GCA_964462665.1 uncultured Woeseiaceae bacterium
CTCGCTTCAAGTTCCGTGGCTGAATGCCATTTTGCATGGGTGAAGACGCCACGAACCCGGGCGGCATTTCTGACGTTATCGAGAGGGTTCGCGGCCACCAGGATAATATCCGCACGTTTTCCGGTCTCGACCGTACCTGCCTTGTCAACTTCGCGTAAATACGCCGCCGCATTCACCGTGCCAGTGCGCAGAGCCTCATATGGCGAGAGGCCTGCTGCAACCATGAGTTCGAGCTCCTGGTGTGGTGCGAAGCCAGGGACAAGTGCGCCAAAAGCATCCGAGCCAAGCAGCAAGGGAACGCCCGCGTCATGTAGCTCGAGCATCATTTCGTTCAGGATTTCGATATTGTGGTCAAAGTGCTCTTCAAGCGTCGAGTCATCACCAATTTTTTCAAGGTATTTTCGAAAGAGTGGAGCCAAGCCGGCCCGATACTCGTTGTTCTCCCAGTCGAGATAGCTCTTGCGCGTCTTTTTCGGAAGGTAGTCCAGGCGTGGGTCACTATGCAACGCCTCAAAGGTATCATCGGTGACATAGATCGGCAGCATCGTGTAGATGACGAGTGTAGGATCCCAGTACACACCTGACGCGGCGACGTCCGCAACGATTGATGCGCGGTAAGCCGGGTTTTCGAGCCGGGCGATGTTTTCGTAATAAGCGTTCAGGTAGTTGTCGACGCTACCCGCTGCTAACTCACCAAACCTGTCATCACGCGATGTATAGAGAAACTCCTCCAGGTGTTCAACTGCATCCAGTCGCAATGTCTGTGCGAGCGGCATCATGTGCTGCGCGTGGCCTGTGATACGAAACCCGCGCGCGTGGGCGCCTTCGACGAGCGCGTCATAGACATCCGGCGAAAGGTCGCCATGAACCTTGATCGTGTCGTAACCTCGCTCAGCGTGCTCCTCGAGTGCTGTCTCCACATCGGCGACCGACTGCAATTGTGGTGCCTCAAGTTGCGGACCACTGACAAGGTAGCGCGGCCCATCCAGTTTGCCGGCAGCTATATCAGCGCGAAGCGCGAGATGATCGTACTTACCACTGCCGTCGCCGATACCCATGTTGAAGACCGTTGTGACGCCGTTCGCCAGATTCAGGTCAAAGAAGTCCTGCGGGTCCATCCGCAGGTGGGTATGCATGTCGGAGAGACCGGGCATGAGATAATTGCCATGGCCATCAATACGTTCATTCGCGTGAATTTGAGAGCTTTTCGCTTTGTCCACGATCGCGACAATGATGCCATCACGAACGGCAACTGATTGGCCCTCAAGAATAATCTCCTCGTTCATTGGAACGACGTTGACGTTGTCGAACACGAAATCGGCTTCAATTGGCACAGGTGCGCTCACACAACCGGTCACAGCGGACAGAAGAAGGACAAGAAAGGATAAAATTCGAGTGATGTTCATAATGAACTCCGTTTAAAGCCCGGGATTAGCGGGATTCAGCCGCAATGAGATGTGTAATTGCTTCGAGCGCAGGGTCGCTACCGGAAAAAAATTCCCCCGATGTTAAGCCAACGGGAACATCCGGCGGAATCCAGAGGCGATGATCCTCCGGCCACGATTGCTGGTGAAGCTGAGAAGCGAGGGATCCGGACAGTCCGCTATAAGGCAGCCTGAAGTTGCCGGATTCAGATAGGGCATTCGGACGGGATCCGCTCGGCTCGCCCACAAAGACTGGTTCGGCCAGTCGATCGAGGTCTGTGATCATGTTCTGGCTCGCCGAGAACGTATTTCTTCCGATGATTACGTAAAGGTTGCCCTTGTCTGGCGCAGCATCAAAACGGATCAGCTGGCGCAGCAAGGGCGGTGTCAAATACCCATTGCCACCTGGAGATTGACGCAAGTCCAGAATGAGATTCCTGACCTCCGGTTTTTCTGCTTCCACTCCCACTCGGGTTGCGAATTCAGCAAAGCTTTCGTCAGCACCGTCGGCGACAATGTGAATATTTACATAGAGCGCCTGCAGATTTTCCAGGCGTTGTAGCCAGCGGCTTTCCTTCGGCCGGCTCAGATAAAGCGGCACGTCCATGCCTGGCGTCGCTTTCAATGAAGGCGACATTGATGTGAAAGCCTTCCGCTCGGGAATAATCTTCCGCTGAGCTCCAGCCGGGTCCGTAATCGTCAATGTCACGGTTGCCTGATCAATGACAATGCCCAGCGCTTCCAACGTGTAAGCCTGGGTCAGGTGGCGAACGCCCATCCAGCGCGCCTCCATCTCATTATCGCCAGGAAAAGCCCTCGCAACGCGCGCATAGGCTTCTTGTGCAGGCGTATCGCCGAAGGCATCAATGCGCGCGCCGATCAATTCGGTGTCGTAGGCGTCAATGATGTAAAGACCATCCGTAAACAAATAGACTTTGAGCGCAAATGGAAGCAAAGCACCGCGTTCGGGCGCCACCGTCCAGAACAGATCGTGACCTGCGCCAAGTGCGCCTATGAAAAGATCGAGACGTGCGGTGATTTCTTCGTCGCTCAAGTCTGGAACAGAGGCCGACAGCTCTGAGAGCATCCGGTTCAGCGATTCGGCCGGGGTATGATGGTCGGGATCGGCATGCAGTGCCGAAACCTGTGCGCCCATGAAAGCGATGTCATATCGCCATTGCTCATCACGTGTAAGATCCGCCTTGGGCTGCAGACCTGCGAGCGACACAAATCGCGGATCGTCAATCATGACCGAAAATTCCGGCATCCCGGCGATATCAGGACGCTCGTCGTATCGCAAATCAAGGCCGCGCTGCAGCCACGCAATCGCCAGGTCCTTATCACCAGCCTTGGCATGAGCCTTTGCAATCGCGATCATCATATCGTTTGGATTCAGGTCAATCTCGCGGTCCCATGGGGTCGCGCCCAGTTCCAGGGCCTGCTCAAACGCATGAGTCGCCCCGAGCCAGTCTCCTGTCTTCACATAGCATGTGCCGAGCAAGCCCCACGCATCGCCATTATCCTGGTATTCGCGCGTAGCCCGTTCGAGCAAAGGCACGGCCCTTGCGCATTCGCCATTGCGAACCATACCCCGCGTAGATTTCAGGGCAGTGAAATAGCCAACAGGGTCGACGGGGAATGTTGAGTCGGCGCGCCGAGCGTATGCATCCGTTGATTCATCCAACAAGCGTCTTTCGGCGGCAAAGTCATAGCTAATGCCAGTCTCATCCGGAGAAGATTGGTCGGATATGCAAGCAGACAAAATGGTCGCGGACATAAGGCAAACCGCAATCGTCGGTCGAAGTCGTTTGAAAAAATACTGCATATTGGGAGCTCACTGTTGTGTCGTGCTTCCCAAGGTATGTTTTTGATGACTGACAATCGTCCAGTATGATAATTCTGGACGTCCAAAGTGATCAGATCACACTTGGTGCTGTCAATGCTGAGGCAGTATTTATTGAATACTCTTTAAATATTGTGAAGGGGTAACCCCCAGATTTCGCTTGAATACCGCATTAAATGTAGACTTTGAACTGAAGCCGGCATCGAGTGCGGTTTGCAGAATATTTCGTTGCTCGGGTGCATCAAGAAATGATTGCTTCACCGCTTCAATACGCAAGGAATTGACATAATCCGAAAAGCTGAGCCCTCCCCCCTGGTTAATGGACCAGGAGATCATTTGTTCCGACAAACCCATCTCATCCGCCAATTGTCGAAGCGAGTACTTCGCCTGACGATAAGCTTGGGATTGTTCGAAATGCCGACTTATATCGACAAAGATCGTACGAGCCTGATCCAACTCACTGGTCTGCGCATTATTTTCTGCGTTTTGCTTTGTATTAACAATTTTTTCAGACTCAGCGAATCCGGCAAATAACTGCGGTTGCCTCAATGCATTGAGCACCAGATAGATAGTTATAGCCATAGAGAGCAACTCGCTCACGAAATACCAATTGGTGAACGCATCATAAGAGAGTTCCAGTTGCACATTTAGCCGAATAAAATCGACGAATTCGATAATTCCAACGACAACAAGTGTACGAGTCATCCAATCCAGTGCGTAGGTGTCACAATCGGCGGTGATCTCGGCCAACACCCTGTGATAGTGACTTAGCAATCTAAAGGTGAGGAAGAAATAGATAACCAGCAATGCAAACGCCACCTTCAGGAGCTCTGGCCACCAGGTCGTAAACCCCAATCCAATAAATGCAGGAAGCAAGTGAACCAGGTTTCTCTTCACCTGAAGGTTGCCATATATAAGATTTTTGGCAAAGAGATAATACAGTGGCCCTATGGCTAACTGAACCGCTGGTGTAACAATTGGGTCTTCAATAAAAACATTTAGTTCTTCAAAGATATTAAATGTCTCTTGCACGAAATGGGCGATCAACAGTAAAGCCAGTGCTTTAAACCGTTGTTTTCCGAATATCAACGCCAAACTGAACAATGCCAGTGCGGAATAAACAATATGCAGAATATTAACCGGTGCCAGCGTGATTGTGGTCATGCAAGCCTTAAATCTGTGGAAGGGTGTTTGCGATAATAACAAACGTGCCCGAAGCCCGCAGTCGGTTAATAGAGTCCAACTCGGGGCGCCAGTATTTCAAGGGTCTGAATTTCGAGAGTCGAAAGCTATGAGGTTATATTAAAGTGCCAGAGTAGATAAATGGTTGACGATCGCTTCTGGCCGACTCCAGTCCTTTGTCTGACTGGCAATCACGCCTGGCGAATAACTGCTT
>CAYWYT010000228.1:0-4624 GCA_964462665.1 uncultured Woeseiaceae bacterium
CTTAAACGGTCATGTTGATGCCGGCAAGATGATCGAGCTGCAAATTCCGCAGGTCCTGATGGATGGAATGCGCACAGCGCTGGAAGTCGTCGCAAACGCCCCGGCAGGCGCTGGGCGACCGAGTCGATTTACAATCATAAAGTAAGCCTGCTCGCGGGTACCGACAAGTTAACTGCTAGTCATCGTTAAAACGCGCTAGCGTTTTAGACGCCGAAGGCGCCCGCAGGGTCAAAATAGCCGCCAGGCTCTTTTGATCAATCTCTCCGGGCGCGCCAGATTTTCGAGTCTTCTCATGTTTCGACAGATGAGGGTGCTCGATGAGCGTAGTATTAGTGGCTGCTATTGACCAAAGGCCCTCATGAATCTGCGTACATCATTCTTAGTCTTCGTAATCGCTTCGCATTCTGTTTCGGCCGACTCGCCTTCGCCGCCACATTGCTCTGATCAGTCGATTGAATCGTCAGAGTTGAAGCGAAATGTCTCCAATACATCCTTGAAAGATTTTGAGCGACTTCAGGCTGGAATGGAACGAGAGTCGGTTATTGCGGTTGTCGGCAACCCAACTTACCTATGCGGTTCGGGAATCGCTTACGATGTCTATGTCTTGGGTGACGGCCGAGAAATTTGGATCGCTTACCCAAGTGGTACGACCGGGTGGGCATCGGTAAAGAACGCTGATGGTACGAAAGGGCCAGTGATCTTCAGCGGACCCGTTGAAGATTGAGGAAACCACGTGGCCATGAATCTGAGCGTCTCCTTTTGGCCGAAAGCAGTCGTGCGAAAACATAACAAAAGGGGCGAGTAATGAGCAGATTATACGGCGAACAGCATCGCAAATTGCAAGACAAATACGAGACCCGAAAACTCGCTGATACCGTTGAGAACGTGATCGTAAAGCCTGAAATCACGGATGAGGACAAGGCCTTCATAGAAAGTCGCGATATGGTCTTCCTGAGCACTGTCGATCACTTGGGTAGGCCGTCGGTTTCCTATAAGGGCGGTGCAAGAGGCTTTGTGAAGGTAATCGACCAAAGCACACTGGTCTTCCCGAGCTATGACGGCAACGGCATGTTTCTGTCACTGGGTAACATTGATGCTAATAATAAGGTCGGTCTTTTGTTCATCGACTTCGAGAACCCCTATCGCCTTCGTGCATATGGGGAAGCAAGTATCAGTTCAGACGATGCCTTGCTTGAGTCTTATCACGAGGCTCAGGAAATCGTCCGGGTCCGAATTACTGAAATATGGAAGAACTGCCCCCGCTACGTTCACAGCTATGCCAGAGTCGAGGAATCGAAATTCGTGCCTAAGGTAGAAACGGAAACGCCTCTTCCAGATTGGAAGAGACTAGACAAACTCCAAGATATTTTACCTTCAAAAGACAGAGGGAAGGCGGATAGGCAGGGCGGCCTTCTTTCCCTTGACGAACTTCAGAAAATCGAGCAAGAGATGGTCGAGACCTCAGCTCGCGAAAAGGATTAGAGCGGAGCTAGAGGGGCATCAATCGTAAACGAGCGTCTCCTTCTGGCCGAAAGCAGTCGCTCGATTTCTTATCAACTACTAGCAGCAACCCCAAAAAATTGGATACGTAAAATGAGCAAGAGAAATTTCGTCTGTTTCCGGTGTCGCGCAGCCGTTCGTCGAGAAGCATCTTCAGATGAGGAGGTCCGCTGTCCGGATTGCGGGAAGGATTGTCAAAACATCGGCTATAAGACTCCGGTTCCTCAGAAGTCTAAGCCTGAGGCATGGAAACGACTTCACGAACAGTTTTTCCGTGAGCAACGAGGAACGCTTGAAGAGAAGGACGTAAGCGAAGTGCATCGCAAACAAGCACTTGAGCAGGAAATTGCCAAGCTTGAGGATCGTCCAGAGAACAATGGTCGTACTAAAGAGATCCGGCGACTCCGCCGCCAACTCGAAGCATTCGATGCTTGAAACTAGCTACAAGCACGTAATAATTCTGCTTTCCGCCATTTCATTTTTGTTTTCAGTTGTTCAAGCGAACGAGCAAATAAGTGGCATGATTTGTACGAAGCCGTCCCTAGTTATCTGTCGAAACTCTATTATGGAGAACCAGACCTACTACTTCCCAGCAAGCGCATGCACGCTGTCGTCTGTGTAGACAAAATTTCCGTCAAGCATGGTCATTAGAACTTTCGTTTTATGGATCGAATGCGGGTCAACTTCAAAAATATTTTGATCCAAAACGACCAGATCGGCCCGTTTGCCAAGCTCAATAGAGCCTATTTCATCTTCCATGTGTAGTTGATACGCAGCATCCAGAGTAAACCCGCGCACCAGGCTTGCAACACTTAGGCGCTCGGATACGGGAGGTTGAATGGGTGCATCAGGCTCACCGGCAAATTGTCGTGTATGGCCAATTTCGATCTGAACGAGCGGCGACAATCCAAGGGTGCCGGCGCCACTGGATGGAAAGTCACTTCCGAAAGTCAGTTTTGCGCCGCCGTCTTCGAGTCCTTTGAAGCGCCAGTAACGATTGAACTGATCTGCACTAACGAACTGTTCACCGTAGGTGTCGTAAGACGCCCACAAGGGCGTACTTTGTGCGATCACGTCCAGCTGACCGAATCTTGACACGTCTTGATCAATAATGACTTCCAGGTGACAAATGGTGAAACGACTGTCGGTGTCCGGGTTCGACAAGCGTACTGCCTCTATCGCGTTTAGCGTTTCGTGAATCGCCCGTTCACCGAGAGAGTGAATATGTACATCCATGTCCATGGCTGCAGCGCCACCAATCATCTCAATCAATTCAGTTTCGGTGAATACGGTTTCGCCACTATTACCCGGTTCACCCTGATAGTCCTCAAACATCGCTGCCGTTCGACCTTCGATGGTGCCGTCGTTCGGTATCTTGAGCGTGTCGTATCGATAGCCATCGCCCTTGACGGTGTCGCGCCAACGAGCGGCGATCTCAAGCGTATCGGCCAATACGTCATCGCTGTCCGCGCGAACGGAACCAACCAAGCGCAGCGTTAAGTCTCCCGAATCACTGAGTTGATCCAGCATACCTTTCGTGCGCATCGGGTCGCCGCTGCCGCCAGCATCGAATGCGGCTGTTACGCCATAGCCGTTCATAATGTCAATGATCTGGCCGGTACCTTGCACTATGACCTCATCCGAAATGACATCGAAGGCGTTCATGGCCATGCCGGCAGTGCCCTCTAGCAGGTATCCCGTCGCATCACCGTTGGCGTCCCGCTTGTAGTAGCTATAACCAGGCTCGGGGTCACTCGTATCCTTGGTGATATTGAGCGCATCCATCGCTCGAGTGTTGGCCCACGCACCATGAAAACCCTCGTCCATGATAAGTACCGGTCGATCGGCTACCACGCGGTCAATGAGTTGCCGTGTCGGTCCTTGTGGACCAAACGTCGATGCAAGGAAGCCGTAACCGAACACCACATCGTCGTCCGGATTCGCATTGGCGTAAGCTTCAATTGACTCAACCCAGCCCTCAACCGTGCCAAATGTGTCAAGCGCCAGTGCGTTGGCGTAAGCGCCGCCGCCAAGCGGATGCACATGCGTATCAATGAAGCCGGGCATCACCAGCTGACCATCCAGCTCATGAACGATGGTTTTCGAACCAATCAGTTTTCTTGCGCCCGCGTCGTCGCCGACGTAAACGATCATGCCATCATCTATGGCGACCGCCTCCGCATGTGGTTGCGCGTCGTCAACCGTATAAACGTTTGCGTTGATAAGCACCCTGTCTACACCAAGGTCCGCATTCTTGGCGCAGCCGACAAGTGCTGCGGCGAAAATCAAAATGGCTATTTTTTTCAAAATTCTAATGTCCTGAGCTGTTTTCTGATTTGGAGAACTCGGCATGCGTCGCATCAACTAGTGGGGCAGGTGGCCGCTCATGATCTGGAATGTAGCATCTTTACTGTCTGTCATCGAAGCTCAGACGTCGGCGAACATGTGTCCGGAACAATCTGTAACCTCCTGCAGAAGATTGAAGCAGAAATAGTCCTCGAAAAGTTTGAATACGCACGATACTTTACAGGCCGGGTCTACGCGGGCCTTATTACCGATTGGTGACCAAGGAGTTTTCAAATGTTTCAGAATGCAACCAGGGGCATCGCAGTCGTCACCGCGGCGGCTTGCCTGATTTTGGTCGTGTCGTTACTGGTCAATCTGCCGTTGGTCGCTGCCGCCTCCAAGGTGTGTGCCTCGATCGGCTTTCTGGCCGTCGCCGTTCAAAGTCATGCTCTGCGCTCCCGTTACGGTCAGATTCTGCTGTTCGGATTGGTACTGTCATTCTTCGGTGACGCGTTTCTCATCGGCGATTCACGACCGGCATTCTTGGCTGGACTTGGCGCATTTCTGTTTGCCCACCTCGCTTACGTTGCGGCGTTTATCGTCCATGGCGTCAATCTTCGATGGATAATGATGTCGGCGCTACCCATCGCAGGTATTGCGGTTTACGTCTCTAGCTGGCTTGCGCCACATACGCCGGCGGAACTATCGCTTCCCGTGCAGCTGTACACGATCGCCATCAGCGCAATGGTCGTGGCGGCGTTCGGCACTCGCGGCAAAGGTGGATCCCTGCTAATCGTCGGCGGCGCTCTGATGTTCTTCCTGTCCGACTTATCCGTCG
>CAYWYT010000229.1:0-4600 GCA_964462665.1 uncultured Woeseiaceae bacterium
GGCCATCAGAATCAGCATGCATGTCGATATCAATTCGGTCTCGTCGATTTCTCCGACCTTTTCCGCTTCGATCAGCGTCGAGACGAGGTCTTCTTTTGGCTGCCTCCTCCTTTGCGAGATCAATTCGACAAGATATTCGCAAAACTCTGTCGTCGCTTGCTCTGCTAAGCGCTTGTGCTCGTCCGTTCTATCCACGTCAAAAAACTGCACGACGTTTTCCGACCATATTCTGAGTTGTGGGCAATCTTCGTCCGGGACCCCCAGAACATTTCCGATGATGTGACCCGGAACGTGCGACGCCAGGTCCTCAACGAAATCAATTTCCTGTTTCTCCACCAGCGAATTCAACAGTTTGTCTACGTATCGTTGAATCATCGGCCGATGCCGTTCGACGTAGCGACCTGTGAACATACCCAGGACGAGTTTACGAAGTCGAAAATGCACATCTCCATCGCTGTCCAAAAGACTAAACTGCACATATCTGGAATGGTTGGGCATGTCATGCCAATTCGCCTTGCGCCTTTCTTCGGCCACTTTCTCCTCAGACATGAAGGCGCTGAGAGAACGGACGAATATCGGATTCAACGCTGCCTTCTCTACATCCTCGTATCGCGACAACAACCAACCGTCAACGCCATCGTAGTAGAACGGCTGTTCCACTTTTCGTAGCTCTGCGTAAACAGCATAAGGGTCTTCGGAAAACCCCTCTGAGAGCGGATCGAATGTCGTCTCAATAGAGCCCGAACTGGAAGTTGGGTCAGACATAATCAGTGACACCGTTTTCGAATAACATGCGCGCCATGATGACGTTTGTAGTTGTTGTTTTCCACACTGTATGCGAAATCGGAACTTCCGTTCCGGCAGGGATCAGCCTGCGGGTGCGGTTGGGCAGTTTTCTTTCTCGACTGTCCACATGAGGTTTGCAATCTTCCACTCTCTGTCGACCTTCACCAGATCGGCCGAGTCTACGCCGCAGTGTGAAAACTCATCGTCTATCCAAAATTCGTATTCACCCCAAATCACGGCTATTGGCCCGCGAATCAAGACGGTTGGTTCCTCTGTCCAGCGCTCTATGTATTTGTGGCCGTCGGGCTCCAGATCCGCAATGAATTTCTCATTGTTCGATATTCGCATTTCAAGCTCTTCTGGTTTCCCGCCAGGGTGCGGCCTAAACGAGAGCGTGGATCCCTCAGCCAATTGAAGCGCACGCCAATCTTCGGGCCTGCTTGATCGTACAGCCGCGAAAACTTTGTCCATAACAGTGAGAACGGCATCTCGCTCGCTCGAATCCGCACTGGCGGATCCGGCCTGGAACACGAGGAAGAGTAGAGTCAGAAGTGATATCTGGTTGTTTCGCATAGGTAGAGACTCTCTGCTTTCGGCTGCGATTTCAACAACTCTCGAATTTTGCGTAGACTAGCGGCGACTCGGCCCTTCACCTAGGGCAAATCAACGGAGCAAAATAATGAATAAAAAGCACTTCGCAGAATTAATGGGTACTTTTTGGCTCGTCCTGGGCGGTTGCGGTAGCGCAGTACTGGCGGCAGCATTTCCCGAGGTCGGCATTGGCTTGCTCGGCGTTTCGCTGGCATTTGGCTTGACCGTTGTGACAATGGCGTACGCGATAGGTCATATCTCCGGCTGCCACCTGAATCCAGCCGTTACGATTGGCCTTGCAACAGCCGGTCGTTTTTCGATGAAGGAAGTCCCCGGGTACATCATTGCTCAAGTCGTGGGTGCATGCATCGCGGCTGGCGTTCTTTACGTCATTGCATCGGGCGCAGCAGGTTTTGACCTTAGTGACGGTTTCGCAGCCAACGGCTACGGCGAGCATTCGCCTGGCGGCTATTCGATGACCGCAGCACTCGTCGCAGAGATCGTTTTCACGATGATGTTCTTGTTCGTAATTTTGGGTGCGACCAGCGACAAAGCACCAGCAGGGTTTGCACCGCTTGCCATTGGCTTGTGCCTGACCCTGGTTCACCTCGTTACCATTCCGGTTACGAACACCTCGGTTAATCCTGCGCGCAGCACCAGCCAGGCCTTGTTTGTCGGAGATTGGGCCGTTTCTCAACTTTGGCTGTTCTGGGTCGCCCCGATTGTCGGCGCAATTCTCGCCGGACTGATCAGCAAGCGCTTAAACGATTAGACGAATAAAACGTCACTCTGAGGCAAGTCTCTCCTGCAGCTGCTCGAGGGACTTTTGCCCATAGTCTTTACATGCGCTGGCGTCGATAAATGATTCCCGACCTTGCGCATGCTTCTCTTTCATCTCAAAGAGAAAGGGGTGTGTTACGAGCAAGATGTCGCAATCCAACGATGCGATACGCTCAGCGCTTGCGTTTAATTGCTCACCGAGCCCTGTCGTAAAACTATACTCGTCCGCCGAAACCGCGCTGATGCTATCTGCATAGACAATATCCAGACAGCGCTGCTCTTCGCAGGTGTTCCAGGTCCAGCTCATGCCGCCCGGCGTATGTCCAGGTGTGTAAATACCGACTATTGCGGTGTTCCCGACATGCTGCACGTCACCGTCGGCAATAACGTCTACATTCTGCACCGCTGGAAACGATCTGTTGTCGAAGCCGTGACCATATAGCGGATCATCTGGCATGAGATCGCCGGCGCGTAGTGCGCGCACGCCGTGCTCACTGCTTAGTACTTGTGCGCCGGAATATTTCTGTAGCGCGTTGACACCACCGACATGGTCATAGTGCGCATGCGATACAGCGATTGTGCTGACCTTGAGAGGATCGAAACCGAGCTCACGAATATTGTCTGCAACGATTTCTGCAGATTGCGACAAGCCACCGTCAATGAGCACCAACTCCGAACCGGCATCGATCAGGATCACCGCTATACCGGCAACGCCCACGTAGTAAGTATTGCCAAAAATATGAAACGGCGGCTGTGGCTGATTCCATTCATCACAGCTGTAACAGTCGAAAGGTGCATCAGGCTCGAGCGCCTCTTGTGAAAACGCGAGTCGACCCGCCGCTATCAGCAAGAATAAGCCAAACAGCATGCTGAGCCGCTTTGCTGAAATGCCATGCGCGAGCTTCGCACCTAATGGTGCGCAGAGAACCGTTGTCGGAGCAATGAATGCCAGACCGATGAGATTGACGTAGCCCAAACTGCCGGGCGGCACCCGAACATCGTTGAAGCCGGTCACTATGAACGCAATCGTGCCGGGCACGCTAATGACAAGACCTAGTAGTGCAGCCGTACCCACCGCTCGATGTATCGGAGTATTGAAAAGCGTCAGCGTCATGACTGAAAACGTACCGCCGCCGATGCCCATCATGCTCGACACGCATCCGATAAAGGCAGGGATCACTGGCACCCAAAACCTGCGCGGTACTTCTTCAGTCAAATTGCGTGCGTCCGGGAGGAATATCATCTTGAGCGCAATGACCAACGCCAGCGTCGCGAATATGATCGCCAATACTCGGCTATGCAGCTGCGATGCAATCCATGCACCAAGAATTGCGCCGGCAAAAACATATATGGCCCAGCGTTTGACGATCGCAAGATCGACCGCACCGCGCTTATGGTGTGCACGTGCAGACGCAATGGATGTTGGAATTATGGTTGCCAGTGATGTCGCTACAGCAACATGCATGCGAATCGCCGCATCGACTTCAAGAATACTCAGAACCGTGTCCAGAACCGGAACTATGACAATGCCGCCGCCTATTCCGAAGAGGCCAGCGAGCACACCCGCGACACAGCCCGCCGCCAACATCGCGGCAGCAAGAATGATCCATTCTTCCATTTTCTAGTGCCTGATCAGCGGCCGAGCGAGTCGGCGTGAAAGCGCAAGTGATCTTCGATGAAAGTCGAGATAAAGAAGTAACCGTGGTCGTAGCCGTCATGGCGCCGCACTTCAAGTTGTAAACCGCTTTCGGCGCAAGCGGCTTCCAGCAACTCCGGCTTGAGCTGATCTTGTAACCAGGAATCGGCCAAGCCCTGATCGACTAAAATTTTGCCGAACGACGCTGGGTCGCGAACGCTGCGAGCAACTTCCGCCGCGTCGTAGATCATCCACTTCGACATATCTTCACCGAGATAGTGACCCAACGCTTTTTGGCCCCAGGGGCTATGCAACGTCGTGCAAATCGGCGCGAACGCAGAGATCGATTTGAATATCTCCGGGTTGCGCAGACCAATCGTCAATGCGCCATGGCCACCCATCGAATGGCCAGTCAGACCGTGTCGATTCGCATCGCCTGGAAAATTGCGAAACACCGCTACCTGTAATTCAGTCGTAACGTAGTCGTACATGTGAAAGTGTTTCGACCACGGCGCCTCGGTAGCATTCAGATAGAATCCGGCGCCCAATCCAAAGTCATACTCGCCGTCCGAGTCGTCGGGTACACCCTCGCCACGTGGGCTTGTGTCCGGCGACACCAACATTACCCCAAGCTCAGCAGCGACTCTCTGCGCGCCGCCTTTCACCATGAAGTTTTCTTCAGTACAGGTCAGGCCAGACAAGAACGTCAATACGGGCACTTTCCCAGCGGCAGCCTGCGGCGGCACGAATACTGAAAACTGCATATCGCAATCGTTTATTCCCGAGCGATGGCGATAGAAACCCTGG
>CAYWYT010000230.1:0-4582 GCA_964462665.1 uncultured Woeseiaceae bacterium
GCAGATTCGGCGGCCGGTTTATCAGAGCTCGATCGGTAACTGGCGCAAGTACGAAGCGCAGCTGCAGCCAATGGTCGATGTTCTGCAAAAGGCCGGCATCGAAGCGACGCTCAGCTCATGACCGAAGAATCCGGAAATACTGCTGCGCAGCTGGAAAAACAGATTTGGCAGCTGATGAAGGCCGGCAAGCTGGAGCAGGCGGCTGCGGCTTGTGACCAGCTAAACCAGGCATTCCCGGACTACGGCCCCGGCTGGAATACGTCCAGTCGCTTGGCGATTAGTCTGAACGAGCCGGTCATCGCGCTGCAGGCTGTGCAACGCGCGCTGCTCTTGTCGCCCGGAAAGCCGGAGTGGTTACTGCAGAAAATGGCAAGTCTCGCGGTCTATGGCGACCTGAAAGCGGCGGGCATTGTCGCGGACGAAATTGCAGAGCATGAGTTTGAAACTGCGTATCACGCGTCGACCTGCGCAGTTACCATGAATCGACTAGAACGCTATGCCGATGCGGAGCGCCATTACCTCAGGGCGGTTGAACTCAATCCCAACAACCCGAATTACCGCTTCAATCTGGCTACGGCACAGCGGTTTTTGGGTAAGCTCGACGCGGCAACCGAAAGTCTGAACCGTGCCATCGAGTTAAATCCGCTCGACTGCGAATCGCAGCTACTGCGTTCCGGATTCAGGACTTATACCAAGTCGGAGAACAACATCGACAGTCTGCTGAGTGCGCTGCAAAAAATACCGCAGGAGCACCCCGGTCGAGTACAGCTATGTTATGCATTGGCGAAAGAGCTCGACGACTTGCAGCGCTATGACGAGTCGTTCGAAAGACTGCAGCAAGGCGCCTCAGAACGCCGCAGCAAGCTACCGTATAAACCGGACCAGGACTTGAACGCCATGCGGACGATTCGTGAGGAGTTTAGCGCAGACGTTTTTGCATCGCCGGTAGCGGGCTTCATTAATGCAGAGCCGATTTTTGTTATCGGCATGCCGAGAGCCGGAACTGCACTGGTCGAGCGCGTGCTCAACAACCATTCAGTCGTACGTACCGTCGGTGAGCCGCAAAGCTTTGGTGTTGAACTGGTCAATCAGTGCGAACAGATAATGGGTTCTACGCCAAAGAATGCCGAGCAGTTGATGTCTGCTGCGAAAAAGGTCGATTTTGCGGCACTGGGTGAGGCCTATCACAACAGCGCGAAACCGGGTAGCGGCGCGTATGCCCATTTCGTCGACAAATTACCGATTAATTTTATGTACGCCGGACTGATTCATCTGGCTTTGCCAAAAGCGAAAATCATCCTGGTTGAGCGCGATCCGATGGACAACTGTTACACGGCTTTCAAGACTCTGTTCCCCGGGGCATACCCGTATTCGTATGACCTGGATGAGTTGGCGAATTATTTCGTCGCGTATTCTCAATTAATTAATCACTGGCAAGAAGTCATGCCGGACGTGATTCTCAAGGTCCGTTACGAAGATCTTGTGACAAATTCCAAATCCACGACTGAAGACTTGTTGGAGCATTGCAATTTGTCTTTCGAAGAGTCGTGCCTGAATTTCTATTCGGATTCAGAGCAGGCGACAACTGCCAGTGCGGTGCGGTTGCGCCATGAACTGCGTGCCAGCTCTATCGGGCATTGGCGAAACTATGGTGATCAACTGCAACCGGTCGCCGAAATATTGCGCAACGGCGGCGTTGACGTTACCGAATAGACTCTTTAAGCCTTAAGGATTACTCCTCGTATGGATTCACAAACAGTTATTCTGATTGGCGTCGGCCTGTACGTTGCCGCAATGCTGGCGGTGGGCATATACGTTGCCGGCAAATCAAAAAGTATGAGTGACTTTGCTGTTGGTGGTCGGAACATGTCACTTTCGGTTTGTTCGATATCGATCGTCGCCACTTGGTTTGGCGCCGGACCAATGATGAGCTCTGCGGCAGCAGCGTACTCCGGCAGGACACTCGAGTTGCTCAGAGATCCGGTCGTGTCTGGAGTTTCTCTATTGATTGCGGGTTTCTTTTTCGCTCGAACCTATCGGCGATCTGAGCGCATGACGCACATAGAGTTTCTTGAGGAAAGGGTCGGAAAATTCGCCGGTGTCATTTCTGCATTCATAAACCTGCTCGCCGGCTCGATCTGGTTAGGCGGCGTTTTGTTCGCGTTCGGCGTGGTCTTTGAAACACTGACCGGGCAGCCTGCTGCATTCGGCATTCTTGGCGGAACCTTGGTTATCGTGATTTACACGATGTTCGGCGGCCTGAAGGCGGTTGCAGCAACCGACGTGTTGCAGATGGTGCTTATTGTTATCGGCGTCATGATCCTGTTCTTCGTTGTTGTCAGCGACGTAGGTGGTCTTGGCGCTGCAATGCAAATGATGCCGCAGGAATCCTTTCGTCTGCTGCCTCAAGGGCCCACGTTTAATGATTGGTTTACGTATTTTCAGGTGTGGTTTAGTTCAGGACTGATCGCGGTCGGTGTAGTTTCGGTTGTGCAGCGCGCTATGGCAGCGAAGAATGAACAAGTCGCGCAGAACTCGTTTTATCTGGCGGGCGTTAGCTATCTGCTGTTCGGGATGGTTCCCGTCATCCTCGGCTATATTGCGGTCGGATCGATGCCGGGTGTGGAGGATGGGAACGCGATAATTCCGTTGCTCGCGGTAGAGCATTTGCATCCTGTCTTAGTCGCCATTTTCGTCGGCGCTGTGATCTCGGCAATAATGAGTACCTCCGACAGCATCTTGTTGGGTTGCGGTACGGTCATATCTGTAAATCTTCTGCCCAGAGTGCTCAAAAACCCGTCGGAGCATCAGAAACTGAATGTCGCGCGCTGGTCGGTGCCGATAATGGCGTTGGTCGCTTTGTACACCGCGTTTAATGCCAGTACTGTCATTGCGGCTATTGCTACTGCTATATCGTTTAGTTTCGCGACAACGATGGCACCATTCGTTCTGTGTATCTGGTGGAAACCGCTGAATCGGACTGGCGGTTACTCCGGGATCACTGCCGGTTTTACGAGTTTCGTGTTCTTTACGTTGATGTATCCGAACGTTGCTGCAAGTTTCGTCGGGTTCTGGGTCTCCTTGGTCGTTGCGGTTATTGTTTCTTTGCGGACACAGAAAAACGACCCACCCAAAGTCTTGACTAAGGGAGATGGAACGGTAATGGATCTGGGTAACCGACTGGGCACGTTGCCGCTGTTTCGACGAGTTGACTAAGAAGTAACTCGCTATACCTGCGGTATCTTACCTCAGCGCTCAATCGCAACGATGCCCTCGAGTCTTCTGCAGATGGTTGCATCGCAGCCGCTCGGAATCAGGCTCGGATCATCGACGAAGAAGATTTTTACCTTGCGTTTTAGCGAGGCAAGCCCGAGCGCGAGGACCATCGACGCAACCGGGGACTCTACTGCAACGGCGTAGTGCTTTACCGGGCCTACCTTGCCGCCCTTTGCGGCGCATTGAATGACTATCCGATTTTTGTAAATCGCTACGTCTTCAATGGTGCACTCGCGACTCTGTTTACCTGATTGAGCTGTCGCAACTTGCGGCAGGCCAAATGCGAAAATGGCGGCGATAGCGATCGAGATTGCGCGCATAACAAAAGAGCTTGAAATTGGCATCGGGTGTTCTCCAGTGTGATCTCAAGTCTACTGATTTCAAGTGAATATTGGAAACGAACTCCGTCTTACACTACGGACTTAATCTTTGCGCGTGCCCATGAGCGTATCGATCCAGCGATGACTCGTTCAAATGGTATTGCCGATGAAGGTAGTAGTGCCAAACAAAGGTGAAAAGTACGCCAACCATGTACGCGGTTGTCACCAGCGGGCCAAACGCCAGATAGCTTATGGCCAGGAATACAACAATCGGGATGCCGTAGTAGTAAAGAGCATGCGACTCGAGTTCTACAAAGTCTTCGGTCTGCAGTTTGCTTGGCGGGTATTGCCCATGATGTCGGATCGCATGCGCTTCAAACACGGCCCGAATTCGTTGTTTGTGGCCGTAATAGCGGTGCAGCACTGTCTGCATGACGGACATGAAATAGTAAGTACCTACAGCGACATTGATGAATATCAGGATCTGCATGGCGATCTCCAGAGTCACGTTTACTGAAACTGGAGACTGGGCTGGATCGGTTGCGGCTGCCTGAGGGCCAGCTGATTTTCAGGTGATGGGTTGCTGATGATTCTGAGGTCTCCAATATCGGCAAATACGTATATTAGATATCGCTAATATATGTAAAGTAGACATTGGTGCGAGACGGGACGTACGCGTTTCGCGAGTTTGCAGGTCGCAACGGAGAATTCATGATGCAATCGAAGACAAATATATTCGGTGCGGCGCTAGTTGTTGTTGCGCTCGGTCTAGGTGCTTGCAGCGACAATGGCTCGGGCATCGATTCGCGTTCCTCGGGGCCGAACGGCCCGCCGGTTGTCGTCGATGTCGATGCCGATGGCAATACGGCGGTCGATCAAGATCGATTGCGTACAGAACTGGCGGGAATGCCACTCGGCACGATCACAGCCGCGCTAAGGATGAGGATATCTCTTCTAAGGAGTACCTGGATCATGCCCAGGACTTT
>CAYWYT010000231.1:0-4563 GCA_964462665.1 uncultured Woeseiaceae bacterium
CACAACCATGGCATTGAGCTCCTTGCCTATAGCTGTATAGGCTTCGTCCAACTGCTGCGTCATCTCGGGCTTGCCCGTATACGCCCAGGTCATGAAGAACACCGGCTCACCGCCGTCCGCACGAATATCAGCGGCGAACTCGCGCGCCGACTGGCGAAACGGCTCCGCATATCCTGCGGATATCGGGCCATTGCTATAACCCTGCATCGCGACAATGTCCCAATCCTCCGCTTCCAGCCGTTGCTGCAACCCGGATGCATGCTCCGGTAAGGAGCTTCCCGAAATCGCCATCACCCTGACCCGCCCGTAGGATTCCCCGCCGTTTTCGGCGTTGCGAAAATGGCGGTAATGATTGTGCAAGCTGTTGTTGTAGTAGGTAAAACTATTACCGACAAACAGGACTTTCTCGGCATCCTCAGCTTTACTCGGCCCGAGCAGAAGGGTCCCAATCAGGGCCCCAATAACAAATGTCCAGCGATTCAAGCCCTTCTCCACAGTAGCCTCTCCTACGAAGCCTACACTTGTTATATAATCGCCCGCCAGCGTCCGGGTTTTGCCCGGCACCACATCAGCACAAGTTCCGGAGCAATCAGTTGAGTCGCGATCAGAAATTTTTCGACATGTATTCCCTAGTTATCGGCGTGCTCGCCGCATTTGCGTTAGCAGTTCTCGTGCTAGCGATGAAAATGTCAGATCTAACACAGGGTGTTTACACTCGTGACGTTGCCGAATATCAGGCAGCGGTCGCAGCCCGTATTAAGCCAGTCGGCCAGGTCTATTTATCGGGCGAACAGCATGCGTCAGCTGCGCCGAAGATTGAAACTGCTGCTACAGCTGAGCCTGTTGCAACTGCCCTGTCCGGACCACAGGTATACAACGAAGCGTGTATAGCCTGCCACGGCGCTGGCATCGGTGGCGCTCCTTTACTCGGTGACGCACCCGCCTGGGCACCACGAATTGCCAAGGGCGAAGACGTTCTCGGTCAAAACGCACTTGCCGGATTCACGGACATTGGTTACATGCCACCCAAAGGCGGACGTATAGATTTGTCAGATGCAGAAATTATCGACGCCGTGACCTACATGATTACAGAAGGATCGTAGGATTGATCGGGCCTAAAGGCCCTCCCACAATTCTCGCGATCCAGAGTTCGCAAACTCAACGCCTCCGCAATATGCGGGGGCGTTATTGTTTCTGCAGCCTGTAAATCAGCAATTGTGCGCGCAACGCGCAGTACGCGTTGATATGAACGTGCCGACAGGTTGAACTTGTCGACTGCTTGTTCGAGCAAGTTCAAGCACTGTTGATCCAACACGCAGGTCGCCGTAACGACATCCGGTCGCAATCGAGCGTTGCAAACACCACTGCGATTTATCTGAATGGCTCTCGCTTGTCGCACTCGCTCCGCGACCACCGCACTCGACTCACCGCTCGGTCCACGCACGCGCAACGCCTCCTTCGACGGCCGCCCAACCGCTACGTGCAAATCGATCCGATCCAAAAGCGGCCCGGAGATTTTGCCGCGATAGGCGGCAACGCGTTGGGCGCTGCAACCACAATTTGCTCCTGTATCGCCAAGGTAACCGCACGGACAAGGGTTCATAGCAGCAACGAGTTGAAAATTCGCCGGGAAGTCGGCGTGCGCGCCAGCACGAGCAATCGTAATTACGCCCGCCTCCAACGGCTCTCGCAGAACTTCCAGAACACTGCGATTGAACTCTGGCAATTCGTCCAGGAACAGGACCCCGTTGTGTGCCCTGGAAATCTCACCTGGGTGTGGGCCAGCGCCGCCACCGACCAGCGCTGGCGCCGAAGCCGTATGGTGCGGCGAACGAAAAGGACGTCTGCGCCAACGATCGAGGTCGATAGCTCTGCCTAACACTGAATTCACGGCCGCTGTTTCAAGCGCCTCACTCTCTGACATCAGCGGCAAGATGCCCGGCAGTCGTCGCGCCAACATGCTCTTCCCTGTCCCTGGGGGACCGATGAACAAGATGTTGTGACCGCCGGCCGCGGCAACTTCAAGTGCCCGCTTTACATGCGCCTGACCTTTTACATCTGACAAGTCCGGGTCGGAGCAAGCGACATCTACAGGACGAATCTGCTGCAGCACCTGCAGCACTTCGGTACCTGCAAGATGTGCCGTTACCTGCAGCAACGTTGCGGCCGCTCGCGTCTCAGTTTCACTGAGCGCAGCCTCTGCGGCATTCGCATGCGGGATGATCAGACTGTTATTTTCCAATGCTGCCTTGAGAGCGGCTGGCAGGATGCCTGGCACAGCTCGCAGGTCACCATTTAGTGCAAGCTCGCCAAAAAATTCGATACCGGTAACAGACTCGACCGGGAGCTGCTTACCGGCAGCAAGAATGCCGAGTGCAATGGCGAGATCGAATCGCCCGCCGGTTTTTTTCATGTCGGCGGGGCCAAGACTGACGGTGATTCGCTCTTGTGGAAACTTGAACCCGGAACTCAGGATGGCGCCACGGACCCGATCCTTGCTTTCGCGAACGGCTGTTGCGGGCATACCTACGATCGAGAACGCCGGCAATCCACCCGACAGAAACACTTCAATCGTCACGGGCGGTGCATCGCTACCGAGTTGGGCGCGACTCTTTAGTATAGCGAGACCCAATTGGCCCTCCTTGGCCTATCCTGTGGGAGTGCCTTCCTGTGGGAGGGCGCTCCTACGGTTATTTTTCCAGATCGCTCAGTCGCAGTTCCAGTGCTTCGAGTTTCTCGCGCGTTCTTTGCAGCACAGCTTCCTGCACTTCGAAGTCTTCGCGCGTAACCAGATCGAGTTTTCCAAGTCCGCTTTGCAGTACCGACCGAAAGTTTTTCTCGAGGTCGGATTGAATCGAGCGCACGCCGTCGGGGACTGCGTCGGCCAGCTTTCCAGCCAGCTCTTCTATAGGTGTCTTAGTCATAGATGTTTGATACCGCAGCGCCATCCAAAACACCAGCTGCATTACAGCTCGAACTGCCCAAATTGGTGCATGCGCGTTATGGCGTGCTCCAAAAGGGAGCGGCGACATCAATCGAAAATATGTATGCACTTGTAATGATTCATTTTTTTCGTATTGGCACGATTTCTGCTTTATGACAGACAGAACAATTCAAAAACGTTTTTGGGAGCAAACAAATGAACATCCTTAAAAGGAGGTCATCGATATGAAAATGATTACCGCGATTATCAAGCCCTTCAAGCTCGACGATGTTCGTCAAGCCGTTGCCGATATCGGCATTCAGGGAATTACCGTAACGGAAGTGAAAGGCTTCGGTCGGCAACGGGGACACACGGAGTTGTACCGTGGCGCCGAATACGTCGTCGACTTTCTGCCTAAAGCAAAAATCGAACTGGCTGTCGCTGATGAGCTTCTTGAGCAAGTCGTCGAAACAATTGCCAACACCGCTCGCACAGGAAAAATTGGCGACGGTAAGATTTTTGTTACCGAGCTTCTCGAATCCATTCGTATTCGTACCGGTGAGACCGGTTCCGAAGCCGTTTAAACACACTCAGAACGGAGGAACTTCACGTGGATGAAGTCACACAAATTTCGGCGCAAGTCACAGAACTGGCTTACGCGCTGGACACTTTCTACTTTCTCGTTATGGGCGCCCTGGTCATGTGGATGGCTGCAGGCTTCACGATGCTCGAAGCGGGCATGGTGCGAGCCAAGAACACCGCTGAAATTCTGACCAAAAATGTCGGTCTTTATTCGATCGCCAGCATCATGTTTATGCTTTGTGGATACACAATTATGTATCCGTCCGAGGCGTCCAACCTGTTTATGCAGTTCGGCGACGGCCTGCTCGGACGCGGCGACAACTCGGCCGAAGACGTTATTGCCAGCGGCGGAGACACCTACTATTCCAGCCTGTCAGACTTCTTCTTCCAGGTCGTGTTTGTAGCAACCGCGATGTCGATCGTTTCAGGTGCGGTGGCTGAGCGCATGAAGCTCTGGGCATTCTTCGCGTTCGCAGTCGTCCTCACCAGCTTCATCTATCCTATTCAGGGTTTCTGGAACTGGGGCGGAGGCTTTCTTACCGAGAGCTTCGGATATGTCGACTTCGCTGGGTCAGGCACTGTGCATCTTTGCGGTGCAGCGGCTGCGCTCGCTGGCGTTGTCGTCCTCGGTGCTCGCAAGGGTAAGTACGGAGCAAACGGCCAGATCAACGCAATTCCAGGTTGCAACCTGCCGCTGGCAACGCTCGGTACCCTGATCCTCTGGCTCGGCTGGTTCGGGTTCAATGGCGGCTCGGAGCTTAAGGTCTCCGATGTCGGCGAAGCCAATGCTGTCTCGCTGGTATTTGTGAATACTAATATGGCTGCAGCGGGTGGACTGGTTGCCGCGCTGCTTCTGTCCCGACTCTGGTTCGGCAAGGCCGACCTGACGATGACACTGAACGGCGCGCTCGCCGGTCTCGTCGCAATCACGGCCGACCCGCTATCACCTGCACCCATCACAGCGACGCTTATTGGCGCGGCAGGTGGTCTGTTGGTGGTCGGGTCGATCGTTGCGCTCGACAAGCTCAAGATTGACGATCCGGTTGGTGCCATCTCGG
>CAYWYT010000232.1:0-4551 GCA_964462665.1 uncultured Woeseiaceae bacterium
CCATTGAGGTTGCCAATAACTCAGTCTATGGCCTGCAGGGCAGTGTCTGGACTGATAACTATCGCAAAGCCATGCGTTATGTTCGCGAAGTCGAATGCGGAACATTTCTCGTCAACAGCTTTGAAGAAGGCGATATGACGCAGCCTTTCGGTGGCTTTAAGCAATCCGGCAATGCCAAAGACAAGTGCTTCGACAGCTTGCTAAGTTACACAAACGTGAAGGCCGCCTGGTTTCGCCTGAACTAAAACCCTGAATCTTTCCGGAGTACTTTTTGAGCCGCGATCCGCGTTACGACATTCTGTTTGAGCCTCTGGACATTGGCCCTGTCACGACCAAGAATCGTTTTTATCAGGTGCCGCACTGCACCGGCATGGGCTGGCAACGCCCCAACTCTTTAAACAAGATGCGAGAAATCAAGGCCGAGGGTGGTTGGGGGGTAGTAAACACGGAGTACTGCTCCATACATCCCAGCGCAGACGACCTGCCCTGCCCGTATGCATCACTATGGGATGAATCCGACGTGCGTGCGCACCGAGCCATGACCGAAAAAGTTCACGAGCATGGTGCGTTGGCTGGTGCAGAACTTTGGTACGGCGGTTCGTCTTCGTCCAACTTGTATACCCGTGACGTTGCTTTTGATGTCAACTCACGCCCCAACTGGAAAAGAGAACCTTTTCAGTCACGCAAGATGGATAAAAAGGATTTCCGCGATCTGCGTCAGTGGTATCGCGACGCCGCTATTCGTGCCAGAGATGCGGGTTTTGATATCGTCTACGCTTACGCTAATCACGATGACCTGCTGCATAACTTTCAGCGCACGATCAGCAATGACCGCACTGATCAATATGGTGGCAGTGTTCAGAATCGGGCGCGCTTGTTGAGTGAAACAATCGACGTACTGAAAGAGGCTATCGGCGAAACCATGGCGGTTGCCGTGCGTTTCGCCCCCGACGACGGTGGAACTCGAGATGGCAAGCCAGTGACTGACGAGGCCCGCGAGTTTTTTGCCGAAGTAGCTGAGCTGCCGGACTTATGGGATCTGACGGTGCAAGACTGGGACCTTGAGCTGGGTACTTCACGCTTTGTGAAGGAAGGAGCCCTTGGGCCTCACATAAGCTATATAAGAGAGATGACCACGAAGCCGATTGTGTCAGTCGGTCGCTTTACCTCGCCGGACACAATGGTCAGCCAGATCAAACGTGGAACCGTTGATCTCATCGGCGCAGCACGGCCTTCAATTGCAGACCCTTTTCTACCGAAGAAAATCGAGGAAGGCCGGTTCGAAGATATTCGTGAATGCATCGGCTGCAATATTTGCTACACCGGCGATCAGTTGGGCGTACCGATCCGTTGCACACAAAACCCAACCATGGGTGAAGAGTGGCGACGCGACTGGCACCCCGAATATGTGCGTCCGAAAGAATCCGAAAGCCAGATATTGATCGTTGGTTCCGGCCCCGCCGGCCTCGAAGCGGCGCACGCATTGGGCAAGCGCGGCTACGCTGTCATGTTATCCGAGGCTCGTACTGAAGTTGGCGGACGAGTAACGCTGGAATCACGCCTGCCTTCGCTCAGTGAGTGGGCCCGCGTAAGAGACTATCGCCAACAGCAATTCTTGAAGCTGCCCAATGTCGACGTTTACCTGGATAGTTACCTTAGCGCTGAAGACGCGCTGGCAACCGAAGCGGATCATATTGTTATTGCTACCGGTGCCACGTGGCGCGCGGATGGCTTTGGTCGCACCAATATTATTGCCAACACCGAACTGAATGCACCCGGCCAGATCTTCACGCCGGATGACATCATGGCCGGCCGCCTACCTGAGGGAAAAGTTGTCGTGTTTGACGACGATTACTATTACATGGGGCCGGTTCTGGCTGAAATGCTGCAACAGGCGGGCTGCCAGGTAACCTTCATTTGTACCGATGACAAGGCTTGTTCATTCGGTGACTACACAACCGAACAGTCCGGCGTGCAAAGATCATTGCTGCAAGCAGGTGTTGAGTTAGTATTCTCAAAGAACCTCGAGTCTTATGATGGTCGTGAAGTCGAGCTCAGCTGCATGTACACGGAACGCGAGTCAACATTAAAGGCGGACGCGGTGGTGATGGTCACAGCTCGATTGCCCAAGGATGACCTGTACTACGACTTACTGCGCGCGATGGAGTCCGAACAAGCCGGCAGCACCAAAACCATCCGTCGTATCGGCGATTGCGAAGCACCGGCGCCCATAGCGTCGGCCGTTTATGCCGGCAGACGCTATGCGCTTGAGCTCGATGACGATTCGGGCATCAATTACTCTCTGCGGCGCGACAGGAACCAATCATGTCACTAGATCTCACAGCGCAATTCGCCGAGCAAGTTACCGTCAACCAACTTGTGCAAAACGTCGTTTACGCCACCGGCGCGATGAGTGCACTTTTCGTCGTCGTAGGCCTGCTTCTCATTGACGTTGGCGCCAGCCGACGACGGAGCGGATTCAACTCCACTGTCGAGAAACTGGTCGGCTTCTTCATTGGTTTTACCACTTTTTTTCTGATCGGTTTTTCTATTTGGGCATCCCAGTACTACATCATGGAAGGTGGCACCATGGCCGATTCCATCAGAGATTGGTGGGCCGGTGGTGTGCTGTCGAACGCGCTCGCGCAAAATGTCGATCCGGCCGTTTTTCCGGGCATTAACAATTACCAGATTTTCATATTCTTCATCGCCGCTTTTGCCGGTATCGCGAATATCCTGCTGCATTTTGCGGTCGCGGAACGCATGAAGCCATCCGCCTTTTACATCACCTGTTTCTTCACCACGATAGTATTCGCATTTGTTGCCTATTGGACATGGGGTTCTGTAGGGCCACTGACCAACAGGGGCTTCCATGACTTTTTCGGCGTCGGCTTCGTTTACCTGTTGCCGGCCGGCATGGCGCTGGTGTTTGTACCCATGTTGGGTCCACGCCCCGGCGTATTTTCGGCGCACGCGAAATTGTCGGAATACCGCCCTGCGAATCTGGGACTTACGGTAGCCGGACTTTTCGTCATTTTTGCATCACTGCCATTGGTGATCGTGGCTTGCCTGTTCTTCTTCGACCCCGGTGCCTATGCGGTGAGCGTCACCATGGCAGACACCAGTGTGGGAATCGCATTCAATAACTATGGGGCTGCCTGGGCAGGCGGCGGTATTACAGGCGCCATCATTGCCTATAAGAAAGGTCGACTGGATTACTTCACGATGGGCCCGATGGCTGGCTATGTATCAGGCGCCGCTGGCCTTGATGTGTACCTTCCCTGGCAAGTGTTCCTGGTCGCAATGGGCGCGCCGTTCGTTGCCTATGCGGTTTATGAACTCCTGCACAAACTGAAAATAGATGAACACAAGTTGATTCCGCTATTCATCGGTGTTGGCACGTACGGGCTGCTCATGGTGGGTCTGGTGAAAGCTGGAACGCCCCGTGGTGGCTGGCTGGGCATCGAAGAAGGGCCTTACGCGTTCCAACACGGGGAAATCAGTTTGTTGATGCAATTCGTCGGCGCCGTAGTGTGTATTGGCACGGGTGTTGTGACGGCCTTTGTATTGGCGTTCATTCTCAAACACACAGTCGGTCTGAAGGTGTCCGAAGAAGACCAGGCCACAGGTCTTGATAAGGTCTATTGGGGTATCGAAACCGATGTCGAGCCGACCGTGGAAATGAGTTCTTCACAAACCGAGTCCACATTGTGAGCTTCTATTTTTTTCGTAATGGCCGGATCTCGAGTTCCCAGTCGGCATGATCATTCTGGTCGGCAGGGCCAATCTTCCCCTCTGCTGACCGCAGCAGCTCCGCTGGGTCGTATGCGATGCCATCTCTGAAAACAATTTTGATGTCGCGCGCTACTTTGATGTCGTCAAGGGGATTGCCACGCACCACATAAAGATCCGCTAGCTTGCCCGCCTCTATCGATCCAAGACGAGCATCGACGCCCAACGCCCTTGCGCCGTTAATGGTCGCTGCCTTCAACACGGCTGCTAGCGGTATCCCCGCGTAGGTCATTGCGAGCAACTCGCGATGAAAGGCGAAGCCTGGCAATAAATTCGTGTAGACGGGTTCGTCCGTGCCCACGATCAACAGATGCGCACCTCCGGCATCGAATAAGGATTTGAGCTCAAGCACCCGCTGCGTGAACTCCGCGTCATCAGACTCGGGCTCTGGTTCGCCGCGCTTCTCGAGCAGTTCTCGCGCGTAGGGAGTGAAGTATTTCGCTTCATCCGTCCACAGCATTTCCGAAGCATGTGCCCGACGCTCGTTGATACCACCGTACATTTGCAGATTGGCATTGTAGTAAACCTCGTGCGCCAGCATCAGGTCGATCATTTGCGACATTTCGGCGCTGTCTGCGCCGCCGCTACCCAGGGTGAGCTGGTGTTCAACGCGGTCCAGGCCCATGAGAATGGCGTCCCGCAAATCGACGTCGTATTCCCAGTCGTAATTTGAGAGGTGAGCTGCTGTCGTCATGCCACGCTTGTGCGCTTGCTCGATAAGTATCTTCATCTCACCCGGCGTTGCCTGCTTGATCTTGA
>CAYWYT010000233.1:0-4540 GCA_964462665.1 uncultured Woeseiaceae bacterium
CTCTACTATGGCGGTCAGCTGTGTTTGGCATTGAGCGCCTCACAGTCACGATCCCGCTGAGCTCGTTCAACAGTATACGGGATAGTGTACTCTTGTTGGTCGTGCCGGTTTTATGTCGGCAGATTCATGAGGTAGAACATGTATTACGGTTGGCGAGTTGTAGCAAACAGTGCGGTCGGGCTGGCACTTGGTTGGAGCGTTCTAGGTCTCTTCCCCTTCGGCCTGTTTCTGGTGCCGCTTGAAGCAGAGTTTGGGTGGAATCGCGAAACGATATCGGTAGGTTTCGTCATCATGTCCTGGACCTCTATTTTGGCCACCGTAGTATTTGGCGTACTGATCGATCGATTTGGTGTTCGTCCCGTCATGCTGCCATCCGTTGCAGGACTGAGTCTGTGCCTTGCGGCAATGTACCTGCTCACAGACAGTCTCCCGCAGTTTTACCTGATGCTGTTCGCGATCGTCTTCGTCGGAGGAGCAACCTCTCCAGTGTGTTACTCGCGAGTTATTGTCGACTGGTTCGATCGACGCAGAGGGCTTGCGCTGGGCATAGGATTGGCCGGCGTCGGCGTCGGCAACGCTATTATTCCGGGTCTGGTTTCAACGATAATCGCCAGTCACGGCTGGCGTATGGCGTACGTGGCTATGGCGGTTCTGGTTATTGCGATAAACCTTCCCGTCACCTGGTTTCTCATGCGCGATCGACCTACTGCGGAAGAAGCGAAAATAGAAATGAATGAAAATCAGCCCGTGGCGGTTCGGTCGAAAGCGATACCAGTAGAAGTTTCCGTGTCCGAGGTCTGGAGCAAGCCGGCGTTTTGGATGCTGCTCCTGGCTTTCGCTTTTATTGGGTTTGCGAACTCTGCGGGGCTGACACACCAGTTTCCTTTGATGATCGGTCGTGGCGTTGATCCGGGTGTCGTCGCGATTGCTGGTTCTTTGTTCGGCGTATCGATAATGGTTGGTCGCGTCGTCGCCGGATTCTTGATGGACAAGTACTTCGCACCTCTTGTCGCTGGAATATTCATACTCCTGCCAGCAATTGCTCTCGCCCTATACGCGGTTGGTCTTCCTGGCAATTGGATCATCTTTGGCACGGTGCTATTCGGCATTGGCGTCGGCGCTGAATTCGACGTCATCAGCATGCTGGTCAGCCGCTACTTCGGTCGATTGTCCTTCGGAAAAATATACGCACTTGTTTTCGCTGTGTTTCAGGCGGCCGCTGTTGGTGCTTGGGTCGTCGGCAGACTCTACGATCAGACCGGCAGTTATTCGACAGGGTTCTGGCTCGTGAGCGGGTCAATGGCGGCTGGCGCTATCACGCTTTTCCTTATGCCGCCTTTTCCGTCACCAGCATCTAGAGCGACAAGTGTCACGAACGCGAATGAGGCGTAGTGGGCGACGCCACTGGAAGAGGGGCCGATGTAGTTAACTTGTCCGTAGCATCAAATGGAGAATTTCCGCATGGCGACATTTACTGGAGCAAGCTGGCGGGCAAAGCCGACGATCGATTGCAGATCACATTAGACTTTCTGTCGTTCTACCTCACTACTCCCGGCGGTATTGCATTCTGGTCACACCCGCAGTCAAATAATCTAACTGCGAATTTTCGGCTAGTGTTAGAGCTACACGAGGTCGCGATCGATCATCTTGACATTTCTTCGTCGGAAGATCTCGTCAACAAATGACGTTGGACTATGCGTTGCACTTGCCGTTTCAACTGTTTTCCACTGACCCAAAGCAGACATTACCTATTTGGTAGAGGAATATTATGGCTATGCACGTTATCGGAGTAGGCGTTGGGCGTACCGGTACCCACTCGCTCAAGACCGCGATTAATAAGCTCGGATTTGGTCCTTGTCACCACATGGAGGAAGTTCTCCAAAATATGCCTTCGCAAGTGCCGCTCTGGTCTGCAGCTGAAAATGGAAACGCGGATTGGCGGGCGATTTACAGTGACTACAAAAGTGCTGTCGACTGGCCCACTGCGTGTTTTTTTCGCGAATTGCTTAAGGAATATCCGTCTGCAAAGTTTGTCTTGACGCAGCGGAGCCCAGAGAATTGGGCAAACAGCTTTGGGTCCACGATCTACAAGCTGCTAGCGGGCAAGGATCAGGCACCGCCCGAAATGCGCGCTTGGCTTGATATGGCTAATGCTGTAGTTACCAAAACAGGGTTTCCGGCCGACCTCGATCGGGACGGTCTAGTTAAAGCTTTTGTCGCTCATAGCGAAATAGTCAAAGAGACAATTCCGGCCAGTCAATTGCTCGTATTTTCGGTAAAAGAAGGATGGGAACCTCTCTGCACATTCCTTGATGAGCCAATACCGGGCGAACCTTTTCCGCACACCAACGACAGGGAAGAGTTCTGGGACCGTGTGAACGGCGACGTTTGATGCCCTAAGTATCAAATCGCCAAAGACTGCTTATGACCGAATGGTCGGGCCAGGCGCTCATGATTGTTATACGTGTCCTAGAATCGTAGTCCGTGACTTTCCGGGTGGCCGAATCCGTAGCCTGCGTCCGGATCCCAAAATCCATTCGGCCATTCGCTCGCGCCGGGCACCGCGCCCCGGAAGCCATAAAACTCTTCGGTTCCAGCATCATTCGGCCGGTAGTAGCGGATTTCAAAATGGAGGTGCGGGCCGCCCTGCGTTCCGGAGTAGAGATTCCTGGAAATAAGATCGCCGGACTTCACCGTCTTCCCGTCCATCACAAGGCCGTCGGCTTCGTCCAGGTCCAGCTCGACGTGAGCGTAGAGCGTCACCAGCTTCCCGAGTTCCTTGCCGTCTTTATCCGTGATGATTTTGGTGATGGAAATGTAGTGCCGGTATTTTGGCGCATCCCGGAATGTTGCGACTACCCCGTCGTACGCGGCGAATAGTTCCACGTCGGTTTGGCCTCCACCCACTTTCAGGTCGGTCGCCGCATGATGCAGTTCGGTCCGGGTCGGGCCCTTTCCCGCACCGAACGAGCCCCAGCGCGGTGCGTCGTACGCAGGAAGTCGGCCCTCGGAATTTTCCAAAGGATGCTTCATTTGCAGCGTTTGGCTGGCGGCGAGAAAGACATCCGCCTCCCGGCTCATTGTCTCTCCGTCATAATAGGCCGGCGTCAGCATATCCGCGCTGCATACAACAGGCGGCATTAGCAGAAGCATCAAAAGGATAGGTCTCATGGTGTCGAGTTTAGCGGTTAGTGGGGTACCGTCAAAGCTCCGGGGAATCTTGGTGGCGCACGTCTTCAGGTGGCCGAGTCCTGTCATGCGGGACCATTTTCAATTCGAACTCGAGCGGCATTTGGTCCGGGAGATAACACAGCTCATCGTCACAGGTCTGGTAATTGAGAGTCGCGGCAATCGTGATCGTTTCACCACGATAGAGCGGCGACACCGCCACTTCACGGCTGATGCGGACTTTGCCGTGATAGACAGGAACAGATTCATCGATCGCATCGAGATAAATCACTTCGGGCTCCGGCAAGCTCAATTCACCCTGCTGCAACGCGGGGTTATCGGCAATCTTGATGTCAACAGCCCGGTAGGATGAACCTGGCGCGTAAAGATGGACCTTGTCATAGAGTTCAAAATCAGCGACCAACGAAATCGTCTGACCGCCACTCACCGAATCCTGTGTGGGAAAGACTGACAGCTTGAACTGCGGCTCGACGTCGGCTTCGATACGAGGACCGTGGCCCTCCCCGGCAGCATACGCGGTCATCAATACGGTTTTAGCGGTGACGCGTTGCCTATACGACTGATTGAAAAACTTGTGCTGCACGATGCCGTCGGCATCGACAATATAGCTCCCGGGGTACGCCATACCGAATTGCATGGAGCCGGGCTCGGTATCGGGGTTCATCAATCCGAAATCTCTTATAATTTGTGACTCGGTATCGGCGAGCATGCTGTATCGAATACCACCCTGGCGTTCCGAAAAGCTCTGCAATATTTCGGCTGAGTCGTAGCTGATCGCCACAACGCCGAGACCCTGTGCCATGACAGAGTCGTAGGATTGTTCCAGCTCAACTAGCTGGGTTTTGCAAAACGGTCACCAGTCTGCCGAGCGATAAAAAATGATGAGGGCTCCGTTCGGACCCTTGATGTCATCAAAGGTCTTCCTGATGCCGTTTTGATCTTTGCCTGCGAATTCGGGAATGGGCTCGCCTACGGCCGGTCCGGTAGTCCAGCTTCCGGTATCGGGAGACGGGCGATCAAACGGCTGGCCCTCCTGGGCGAAAGCGGTATTCAATCCGAAGCATAGTGCCGCGCTTGTTAACAGGCCGGCAATTTTCCATTTGGTGAAGACTGTCAAACGGGGCATACGCATTCGCCAAATATATCACGAGTTGTTCCTCTCACGTAACCTGTAGAATCGTTCACTCAATTCCTCTCAGGGCTATATCAATGATCGTGAGAATAAGCGCACTGCTGTGTTTCCTTATTGTCTTGCCACTGTCGAGCGCCGTCGCTGACATTCGCGAGCTGCTCGATGAAAGTGTCCTAAGGGCTATCGCCGAAGAGACCTCGGGCGAGGCAGCGAAGCGGA
>CAYWYT010000234.1:0-4534 GCA_964462665.1 uncultured Woeseiaceae bacterium
GCACCATTCGTATTCCGGTGCACATGATTGAGACGATCAACAAGCTGAATCGTATCTCGCGTCAGATGCTGCAGGAGATGGGTCGCGAGCCGCTGCCGGACGAACTGGCAGAGCGCATGGAAATGCCGGAAGACAAAGTTCGCAAGGTACTCAAGATCGCCAAAGAGCCTATCTCGATGGAAACGCCTATTGGTGATGACGAAGACTCGCATCTTGGTGACTTCATTGAAGACCAGACTGTGCACTCGCCGGTAGATTCAGCGACCTCACAGGGCCTCAAAGAAACGACGCACAATGTGCTCGCCGGGCTAACGCCACGCGAAGCCAAGGTTCTGCGTATGCGTTTCGGTATCGACATGAATACCGATCACACGCTGGAGGAAGTTGGCAAGCAGTTCGATGTGACTCGCGAACGAATTCGTCAGATTGAAGCCAAGGCGTTGCGCAAGCTACGTCATCCGACGCGTTCGGATCAACTCAGAAGCTTTCTGATCGAAGACTAATTGATCTAGTCAGGCTTTCGCGAGACGACGAAACTTTCGTCGTTAAACCACAGGCCGTTGTGCTTGTGGAGAATCTTTGCGGTTGCCTCAAGGTACTCGGAGCCGCCTAGCGCGGCTTCGAGACGCTGATTTTCAATCTGCGCAACGTAGATCGCCGCATTCCACGCGGCGAACAGCGTCGATGTACCGATACTCTCCGCAATTTCATCCGGCAAGGTATGCATGCGGAACTGAAAGGTCGCATGCTCGTCTGGCGAGGCACCAAAATCGAAGTTGTCCGCCTCATCGCCGAGCATATTGCGCAACTTTCTCAGCAGTTCGTGTCGATTGACCTGAAAAGGGTCCTCGTCCGGCCAAATTTCCCGCACCAACTCCAGGCCAGGGTCGCTGCCGATTGAATACACAGCCAATAGTCGACCACTCGGACCCAGCGCTCTTGTTAGCGGCCCAAGAACGTATTTGACCTTGAAGTCCGCGTCCATTCGCGCACGCCAAGGCTGTGATGCGAGCACCAGATCGAAGTCGGCCCGTTGCGGCTCGGGCTTTGGAATTATGGAATCGAGCAGAAAGCGTTGATCCTTGCGATACATCACCAAAACGGACGGTTTGACGTACAGAGGATTACCGGTTTTCTTGCTTGCTGTCGCTTGCCAACCATCGACCAGAAAATTATCCATGCTGCCAAGCTGCTGACCATATTCGTAGGCGCTGGAACCGTTCAGTTCGACAAACCGATAATTTATATTTTCGGCTTGCTGCTGGTCGCGTGGAGCTAGCCAAGGCGCCTCTGAATAGTTGAGATTTGTGAAAACGAACACACTCGCCGGATGTTCAACCAGGCGGTCCGGGAGCTTTTCGAGACTTAGGCGAACATCTTCAAGGCTGATTTCTTTGCCAACCACATAGAACGGCAACGTTGGGTACTGCTGGTGCAAAGCACGCAGAGTATGGCTCAGCACTGTACCGTCACCCATGCCGGCGTCAAACACTCGCAATGCGGGTGGCTTCGGCCGCAGGTGTTCGAGCTCAAGCGCGGCACGTTTCGCAACCTGCCACTTCTCGTTGCAGGTATTTACAAATGCCAGGTATTTCTGACGATTGTCATAAAAGCGCAGCGGACGATCTGACTTGGCCAACGAACCTTCTCCAACAAGGGCAATGGGGGATTTGAACTGAATAGACGCGGACCGTCAAATTCGACCCGCGGATAATTTAGATTTTCACGATTTCAAGCGCCTTGCGGCGTTGTGTGTGGTTGTCCTGCTTCTCGATGAATGCGAGAAATGCATCGTTATGCAAGGGCTTACTGTAATAGTAGCCTTGCACGAAATCGCATCCGTTTTCCTTCAGGAAGTCGAGTTGCATTTGTTCCTCCACGCCCTCAGCAATAGCGGTTTTTCCCATCTCATGCGCCATCTTGATGATGGTCCTGCAAATATTATCGGACGGATCACCCGCGCCGATACGATCAATGAATGATTTGTCGATCTTGATAACGTCGAATGGCATCTGTTGCAGATAACTCAAAGACGAGTAGCCAGTCCCGAAGTCGTCGATTGCTACTCGCACCCCTTCTGCACGCACGGTATTCAGAATGCCTATCGCCGTATCTCGATTCTGCGCTACAACAGACTCCGTGACCTCGAGTGACAGATAACCAGGGTGAATATCGAAGCGCCGCAACGTCACCAGCAGATCGCTCGCAAAACTAGGCTCGCGCAGCTGTCGTGCCGACACATTAATTGACACAGAACCCGGGTGCAGGCCCTTGTCCAGAATCCGCCGCAATTCGATACAAGTCTGTTCGATCACCCAACTGCCAATTTCAACAATGAGCCCGGACTCTTCAGCCAACGGCACGAACTCAGATGGCGAGACGAAACCTTCATCTTCGCGATGCCAGCGCAGCAACGCTTCGGCACCACTAATAGCCCCAGTCGAAATGTCAAATTGCGGTTGCAAATAAACGTGCAGATCGTCGTTGTGAAACGCGGTGCGAAGATCGCGTTCCAGGCCGATTTTTCGCCGGCTCTCGGCGTTCAGTTTCTTGCTGAAGAATTCGAATCGCGCACGACCCGCTTCTTTCGCCCGATACATAGCGGCGTCAGCATTCTTGAGCAGCGTTTCAACGCTATCGCCATCATCCGGAAATGTGACGATGCCGATGCTGGCACCAACGAAATGATCTTTACCGCGGACCGAAAATGATTCCGTCAATCTGTCCAGCAATCGCGTGGCTGTCACATGAATCAAACTATCACTTGGGATGCGCGGCAAGACTACAACGAACTCATCACCACCGAGTCGGGCAACTGTGTCGCTGTCGCGCACCTCGCCTTCTATTCGTTCCGCCGCCTGGGTTAGTACGAGGTCGCCGACAGAATGACCATATACGTCATTTATTTCCTTGAATCGATCGAGATCAAGAAACAACAGCGCACCGGTGAAATTGTCGCGGCGCGCATGGACAATTTGCTGTGCGAGCCGATCTTTGAGGAATTGACGATTTGGCAGGCCTGTAAGCTCATCAAAGTGAGCCTGTCGATACAGTGCTTCTTCACGTTCTACACTCGCAAGTGCAACCGCAAATCGCCCTGCAAGATCGATGCAACGCAACAAGCTATCTTGCTCGAGATTCAATCGACTGGTAGAGCCGAGCAGCAGAATACCTTTGAGATCGTCCTGCAATACAACTGGAATCAGCGCCACAAACTTAACGCCGTAGCCCAGGAACCGGGCCCGATACGGTGCGATTGTATCGTCGGCCTCGTCGAGAGATACCTGGCGCGGCTGACACCATTGATGTCCCAATTCCTGCGGCAGCGCGATGCGCTCATGTACGACTTCATCGGTATTCGTTGAGATCATCTTGGCCCAGTTCGGCGTGTCCTCATCGTGAGCGATAACCGCCGCCGCGTCGTAGCCCGTGATGTCTATGAGGTGATGGATGACGCTTTCACTGACCTCTTCAAATTTAGCGCCGGACAGTATTTGTCGGTCGATTTCGGACATCGCTTCAAGAGTCGATATCTGTCGGCCGAGTTTGGTGGCCATCTGGTTGAATGCATCACCCAACCATTCAAATTCGTCGTTTGAACGGATGCGCAGGCGGGCATCCAGATTTCCCGCCGTAATCTGACGTACAGCCATCGTAAGCCGTTGCAGCGGGTTCAGGCTTTTTCCAATCGCGGAGAAACTCAATACACCTACGAGTACTACAACCAGAAGCAGCGCGGGCAGGAAAACGCTCCTGACGTCAGCAGCAGACTGCAAGGCGATAAATCGCGGCTGCACCGCAATGATATCAACCGCTGGAATATCGAAATCAACGGCCAGAAATAATTGCCAGATTGCGCCCACATAAGCTTCGCCATCTTGCTCCCACTTGCCGGGGGTCCGGTCGCCACGATGCGCCTGATCGTTCAGAATTTGATGGAGGCCGGAGCCCATTTCTTGCGAACAATGATAAAGCTCGCCTGACGTTGACAGCACACAGAAATCGGTTCGATACGGGTATTCTTCAGGATTGCCCCAAATCGCGGCCGATTCAAGCTGCAATACGAGCAGCCTGGATGTTGCCGTACCGTCGTCGACCGTTCTAAACAGGGTCAGTACTCCACCATTCTCGTCGCGAGAAATATGCAGCTGCGCATGCGAAGACCCGGATTCCAGAATGGCGAGTTCATCAGCGCTTAGCTTGAGCTCCTGATGGCCAGCAATTGACAGAGTATTGCCTGCCGTATCCTGGACCCAGACCCCGTCGAAATCGGCGAACAAGTAATCGTGTTTTTGTAACCCGGAAATGCCGTCGCGCTCAAGCATGCTCTGAACATTGTCAGCAGCCAGGGTGGCGCGCTGCAATCTTCCCAGCAAATCCAGCCCGTAGTCCTTCGCGCTGGCACGCAACGTTCTGCCAATCTCCTCTTCAGTACTTTTCTGGATTTCGAAGTAAGCGAGACCGGCTGTAAAAAAAACAGGCAGGAGACCGGCGAGCAGAAACGAGGTAAGAATCTTTCGGCCGACGCCGCGTT
>CAYWYT010000235.1:0-4532 GCA_964462665.1 uncultured Woeseiaceae bacterium
GTGCGTACGAACTTTAGCGAGGCAGCATCTTGAGTGGACTCGATTTTTCGGATGATGAACAAACGGCGATATCGCTTTATTCCAAGATGCCCGTCAAGATTGTTGCCGCGATCGGTAGTGTAGCGGCCGAAGTAGTCCCGGCCGTTACGTCCTTCGCGTACGGCGTATACCGGGGCAAGCTCTTGTTCCTCGTACTCGGCATGTTCCTTTTGATCTACATAATTGGTTACAGAACATTCAAACAGTTCAGGTACGCGAAGCTACTAAAGAGTATCTGCAGCAAAATCACTGCCTACAACAAGGCACAGGGCGCAGCCTAACAATGCGTTGCGCTAGCAGCGTCAAGCGTCTGCTTCTGACCGAAAGCAGCCCCCCCCCCAGGTGATAAAGTAGCGAGAGGCTGCTGTTGGCCTATGTCGAGCCGACCGCCGCTCGGCGGCACTAGTAGACTTTGTTAGCTTGCGGCGTCTCTAAGACGACCCAAGTGAGCGTCCCATCCGGCGTCGAGCGCCATTAGTAGCGGCAGTGCGGCGGCGCCGGCTGCAGCCGAAATCCCCTCATGCTCAAGAGTCAGGCGAGTGCCGCCAGAAGCTTCTACCAGTAGCCAGGTCACAGTCGTCATTGCCCCACCAAACGGTTCGATCGTGAACGTGTAGACCAGTTTCTTTGGCCTCTTTGACTCGACGACTGATCCCCAGCATTTTTTGACCGAAGTCCCATCATCAGCCTGTCCCAACAATGTGTAGTCACAGCCCTGTTCAAGATCAGATTCTGCAGGATGAAACCACTCTGCTAGCTTGTTTTTGTCCGTTAGAAACGCCCACACAGTTTCTGCATCGGCGTTGAGAAATATCGTCTTCGTAATCGTCGTGTCTGACATCAGTTTTTGTCCTTTTCGTTCTCTATTGCCTGCTTCAATTTTGTGAGGCGTCTATCCCAATCCTTATCGAAATATTCCAACCAATCGGACACAGCTCGGAGAGCGCTGGGCTCAAGGTGGTTAATCCGTTCGCGACCCACCGTGCGCACTGATATCAGATCGCCGTCCTGAAGTATGGACAGATGTTTCTTGATTGCTCCGCGAGTGACGTCGAACTCGGCCGCTACGTCTCGAATACTCATATCCTGCGAGCTGAGCATCATCAGTATGTTTCGCCTCGTTGGGTCGGCTAGGGCTCGGAACGATTCTTGAGGTCCGGCGTTCATGATTCAGTTGGCAAGAAATCGAATTTGCCGTCCTGATACAGAAACGTCACGCAATCGACTGCCGACACGCACTTACTAATGTGTGGAAGGTTCGCCGGGATTTTGTAGAAGGAGCCGGCCGGCAGGAGCGTTTCTGCAGCGGAGTCCGCACCTACCCTGGAATGCACCATCGTGCCGGATATGACGACGCCAAACATGTTGGCCGTCTTTGTGTGGGGTGGGCTGACTAGGCCATGAGGTAGTTGAACCATCGCCATATACGGTTCATCGAATCGCTTTCCGATTAGCGGTGCAAACGCGACACCTTCCTCTGTTGTCTCCCAGTCAAGAGAGTTTGGAGGAAGATTGGTAACAAATGGCGACTCGGATGCGTCGGAGAAAACGGGGAGGTAGCTGAAGGTGAGTAGGGCTATTAAAGCAGAGAAAATCAGATTCTTGTTCATTGTTAATTCCAATGCAATACCTAATGGTGTTACTTTATATAATACCGAACGGTATCATGTCAACACTTGGTTGCAGTCAAAGGTTTTCTCCTGAGTTCGGTCTGCGAATGTCGGCTTGTGGCCGAAAGCAGCCGTTCAGGTTTCCCGAAATCTACTGATCTGAATGACCGCTCTTGGGGAAAGCGGACGTTCGAGGGCCGAGATAAGGTCGTATAGAGCAAGCTGAGCTAGTTCAAGCGAACGCGAGTGGGGGCTGTAGGAACAGCACAAATCACGCCCCCGCTTCCACCTGAAACGACACTCGTTCCGACGGCTTTCTTCAAGAGGGGCGCGGGAAAGGCGTCGAATTCCACCCACAGACTGTCGTTCTGCCCGGAGCACATCTGATGGGATTTTTTCCTCTCAACTCAAGATTATGTAAAGCTAATGCGTGATTTTGTTAAATATACGAGTATTATGTAATACAGCCCATCCAATAATAATAAGGAATTTTAATGGGTTCTAGGCGTTCTCTCATCAATTGGCTTAAGTGCTTCGATCTCTTTATTGCGGGCATCTGTTTTTTCATTCTTGCGGTAATTTCGATCCCGGACTTCGAGCTTGTGTCGGTCGGCCAGTTTTTTTCGCTGAGGTTTTCTGTGGGCAACGCGTTTTTGCTCCTATTGATGCTGGGCACCTGGCACTTGTCACTGGCGACGGCCGGGCTATACAAAGGCCCGCCGATACACTTCGGACAAGGTGAACTGTTTGCGGTCGCAAGAGGCGCAGCATTCGGTATAGCGTTGTGGTTACTGGCCGGAGTCACGCTCAGTATCTCCTTCGTTACCGTCGACTTCCTGCTAAAGGCCTGGCTGGCAATCGTATCGGCGATGATTGCCGCACGGCTGTTAATCAGTTCAGTGGTGGATCGCCGCGGCAGCCGGGAGCAGTTCTGTCGCAACCTGCTGATCGTCGGCGTCAACCCACGAGCCCTCCGTATTGCGCGAGAACTGGAACGCGGTCGCGACTTCGCTTGCCGCATCGTCGGCTTCGTAGATGACCCGTCGATGGGAGGTTTTCCGCTGGAATCGACGCTGGTCGAGTTACCCGATTACCTCAGGAAGACGGCGATAGACGAGGTCATTGTTTGCCTGCCCATCAAGTCGCAGTTCGATCGTATTGTTGAGATCGTCAATAGTTGTGAAGAGCAGGGGATCATGGTCAGAGTCATGGCGGATATTCTGGCGGAAAGCACAAGTCACTCGTCGATAGACCGGGTCGGTGATAACTCGCTCGTCTCGCTGCATCCGCATGCAATCAACGGAATCGGCGCCAGCGTCAAAAGGTTCATAGACATTATTGGTGCCGGCTTGCTCATTGCCGCACTGGCCCCCGTATTCGTACTCGCTGCTGCGATAGTCTGGCTATCGTCGTCGGGCCCGGTTTTCTTTCGGCAGGACCGGGTTGGCCGCAATAAGAAGATATTCAAGATGATCAAGTTCCGCACAATGGTGGCGGACGCATCTTCCCGTCAGTCGGAGCTCGAGGGCCTGAACGAGGCAAGCGGGCCGGTCTTCAAAATTGGAACCGACCCACGGATTACGCGGGTCGGCAGATTTCTGCGTCGTACCAGCATCGACGAATTACCGCAGCTGATAAACGTACTGCGAGGCGAAATGAGCCTTGTGGGACCGCGTCCATTGCCCGTTCGCGACTACGAGGGCTTCAATGAGGATTGGCACCGCCGTCGTTTCAGTGTGCGGCCGGGTATCAGCGGTCTTTGGCAGGTGGCCGGTCGAAGCGATCTGCCGTTCGATGAGTGGATGGAACTTGATCTCAAATACATTAACGAGTGGTCACTCGCGCTCGACTTCAAGGTGCTGCTGCAGACCCTGCCAGCAGTTTTAAAGGGTACAGGAGCAACCTAACCATGTTATCTGACATCGAATATACTGAGAAGCGCCCGGCCCTGGCAGCGATATAAATGCAACGAAGACCGAAAATCACGCTGGGCCTCCTTGTCTACAATGGCGAACGCTACCTTGGCCAGACGATTGACTCTCTTCTGTCGCAGACCTATGGAGATTTCGAACTACTCGTTTCCGATAATGCTTCTACCGACGGGACGGAGGATATCTGCAGATCGTACGCAATGCTGGACAAGCGGATCTCTTATGTTCGTCAACACGAGAACATCGGCGCCATGGGTAATTTCAATTACCTGGCATCCCGCGCCACAACGGACTATTTCAAATGGTGCGCGGCCGATGACCTGATCGTGCCGAGTTTTCTCGCGAGTTGCATCGAGTTTCTGGATTCACAACCGGATTTCGTATTGTGCCAATCGAGTACCAGGACCATAGGGTTCGATGATCGTGAGTTGCCGAACGAAATTATCAGGCCATCGGGCGCGTCCGAACGCATCCCGATCGGTTTGAACAGGAAGTACCAGCCGTCGCAACGCTTCCGCGACGTGTTGCTTGGCAGCACCGCCGTTATGGACATCTGGGGCGTCATCCGGACGGCCGCACTCAAGGATACGGGCTTGCTGAGTCCTTACGTTGGTTATGAAAAAGTCCTGATGGCCGCACTCAGTCTTCGGGGTAGATTTGCCGAGCTGCCGCAGAAGCTATTCAGCTACCGGATCCATCCAGACTCATTCTCCAGTCGCATCGCCGAGGACGCACGTCAAGAATGGTGCGACCCAGCGGCGGATAAAGTCACGTACCCGCGACTGAAGTACTTGACCGGCTATTTCGATGCGATCGACAAAAGCGGGCTGTCGGCAGGACAGAAGTTGTTGTGCCGTGTGGCGATCGGACGCTATCTGCTGCAGATGTCGAAATGGCGGCGAGTGTTGATGGAGAGCATTCTTCGTCGCCAGCTCTATGACGGAAACGCTGA